>JBBALJ010000108.1:0-9453 GCA_040403075.1 Bacteroidia bacterium | reverse complement strand
GTACCCAATATCTCTATGCTAGGTTCCACCTCTAAAACAAGTTTCTTTATCCTATTTAGAGCCGGAATTTCGTCTTCTATAATTAGTATTTTCATGCTTGAATTTTGTTTATATCAATGGAACTTTTACACTAAATTCCGTTTCGGTTTTTTCAATAATTACTTCTTTTTTACTCAAGTAATCATAACGGCTAATGATATTATTTAAACCAATTCCACTGCTCTCCCCCACCAGAATCTTAGGTTGAAGATTGTTCTTTACATACACATATCCATCCAAACAACCAATACATATTTGCAACGGTTTGCTCAGTGAAATAACATTATGCTTAATGCAATTTTCAATTAGCATTTGTAGGGTTAAAGTTGGAATGCTAAAGCCTAAACACTCTGCATTCACTATAATTTCAGTTCTTAAATTATCACCAAACCTAATTTTGTTTAAGTAGATATATGATTTAATAAAATCCAACTCCTCATTTAGCAATACAGTTTCTTTATCTTTATTGGCTAACACATACCTATACACACTTGAGAGTTTCTGCACAAAGTCAGTGGCTGTTTTAGGGTTCTCCTCAATCAAACTTGAAAGTGTATTTAGGCAATTAAACAAGAAGTGAGGATTGATTTGATTCTTCAAGGCTTCAAATTCAGCAGCAATATTATTTCGTTTTAACTCCTCCTTTTCTGTTAATGTTTTTCGCCAATAGTTAAAGAACTCGATGGATATATAAATACTATTAACAAGCAGTGTAATAACTATAGCAACAACTAAAAAAATTAAATTTTCTTTATCATTCATGCTGCATCTAAACCCATTGATTAAGGGAAAAACTAAGCTGCTATAGGTAAGGTGAGATATTATTGGTAAAGAAAAAGCGATAATAACTGCGGCAAACAATTTCTTTACAATACTCTCCTTCACGTCAAACCATTTGTCCACCAATCCCATCAAATATATATTCGTATTCCAAATAATGGCTATATAAATAAAGTTGGATAAATAAACTTTGAAAAATAAATATGGAGTATCCTTAGGTGCATTTGCATAGGCTAATCCTGCAAAGAAAAAGGTCAATAGGAATATTATTAAATGCCTAATTATGATATCTCTTTTATTGAAGAATTTATTATAATGTTCTAAGGATACTGCCATTATTCAATTTTTATTTAATTGCAATTACGTATTTTGTTCTTTAAAAAGTATATCTAAACATGGGTACCGGAAAGAATCCTTGTTGATACTCAGTTGAAATAACATTGCGGGTTTTGTTGTATCCTTGACTAAATATATTTTGATGGTTGGTCAAGTTTTGGAAATCAACAGCAAACTCCATTGAACTTTTCTTGAAGTCTTTTCTATAGCCCATTTTAAAGTCTATTCTAAAATAAGCATCTTGTTTCAAACTATAAGCATTTGAGTAATCATACACTGCCTCTCCTTTGGCTTGGGATTTAGCAAAATCAACAGGTGTGATGTATTTCCCGCCAATGGTTGTTAACTTAATATTGGTATAAATTACATTGCCATTTTTACCCACTTTAAATTCTTTACCTGCTAAAATATTGGCTGCATATTTTGTATTAAATGCGGTATTTCTTTCTATACCATCGCTTCCTTTGTATTTACTATCAAACAATGATCCAGTAGCTAAAAAATAAAATCCTTTATTGAAATATCTTTCTAAGGTTAATTCAACTCCATAATTTTGGCCAGTTCCATTATTCACTAAATTACCTTCATTACTTGGTGCAAAGGCAGCACCAATATTTAATGAAGAGTATGGACTTGAATATCGAGCTATAGGAACATTATCTAGCAATTGGTAATAGGCTTCAACTTTCAATTTCAACATAGATGTCAGCATATTTTCATAACCAATTACAAAATGATTTGATTGAATATAATCAAGCTTTTTGTTGCTCTCATTACCCATAACATCTTTTAGGAAAACGTTATATATTGGCAATAATTGATGATGCAATCCATAGCCAAAATTGATGGATGATTTTTCGTTTAAAGCATAACGTATTCCCAAGCGTGGCTCAATCGCAGTCTTTTTACTAATATCAAAGTACTGACCATGTAGACCCACATTCAAAGTAAGCTTTGCATTAAATCGATGTTTCCATTGAACATAAGCCTGAGTCAAATTAACCAAACCATTTTGCTTAACCCTAACAGTATCGATAGTTGCCTGGTTAAAATAATCGATATTAGAATAATCAAACTTAGTCATATCATGAGTGAAACCTGCATTTAATGTATTCTTAGGATTAAACTTATGAGTAATATTAAAGACTGCCGAATACTTATCATCGGTGAAAGTACCTTTTGCTTGTCGCCAGGTTTTTTCACTTGGTAATGAAATACTATCTACATAATAATTATCATCACTATGACTCAAAGCCAATGTGAATTTTGCCCAAGTTTTTTGACTTAATGTTTTTTCAAAGGCAGTTCCAACAATGGCTTTGCTGTATCGTGGAATTTGATTTTGATTTACATTACCATAAAAATTAATGCCCGATGTGTCAACATCCTTAGCTAATAAATCAATAGCACTTATGCCTCCCATACCAAAAACAGTAAATTTCCCCTTACCTTTTGTAGGTACAGCTATTTTAAAATTCATATCTTGATACAAAGGAGTAGCAGCACCTGTTCCCACATTTACACCAATGGTTTTAAAAACCGCAAGTGTCGAGTACCTATAGTTAAATATAAATGATGCTTTTGATTTTTTAGAGAATGGACCCTCTGCTCCTAATTCTAATCCATTAAATCCAATTTGAGCAATGTACTCTCGCTTTTCATTATTTCCTTCTCTCATCACCAAGTCAAAAACACCACCATTCGCATTACCATATTGTGCAGGAAAAGCACTTGAAAAGAAATCAGACTTTCCGATATTATTAGCATTCAACATACTTACAGGACCACCTGTTCCAAAATTACTACCAAAGTGGTTAGGATTTGGAATGTTCACGCCTTCTAACTGCCATAGCATAGCATTAGGTGAATTACCACGAACCACAATATCATTTCGGCTATCGTTTCCTGCTACAACGCCTGCAAAATTGGCTGCCATTCTACTTGGATCGCCCAATGCACCTGCATATTTCTTTGTATCATCAGGATTAAATGAACGAGAGCTTACTGTAGCCATTTCATTGTTTGTTACAGTTGGGTCTTTCTTTCTATCGTAAGAAACAGTCACTTCATTTATTTTTGTGATGGCCTCAGTTAGGGATAAAGTTAGAACCACTTCCTTACCTGCCGTAACCATTACATCAGGCATGGTCATAGTCTCATAACCTAGGTAACTTACTTTGATTGTTTTTCTTCCTACTGGTACATTCAAAACCCTAAATGTTCCATTTTCATCTGTGGTTGCACCCATTACAGTGCCATTAATTACTTGCACTGTAGCGCCTATCAAAGGTGTTTTTGATTCTTTGTCAATAATAGTTCCCCTGACCGTTTGGGTTTGATTTTGTGAATAGCCCTTGAAAAACAAGAGCATTAAAAAGTTTAGTAAAAATAATTTTGTTTTCATTTTCTATTGAGATTTGCGTTACAAAAATGAATATAGCATAGCTTTTAATAAATTAGGTTTGGATGAAACGTAGTTTTATTTGACTGAAACGACCAATAAAAAAACTAAAAATTCAATATCTCTTTTTGAATAGAAATCACTTTGAAATAATGTTTAAATAGCGCTCAATCGCATTGAACTCGTATTGTGCAACTAATTCCAAGAAATCATTCTTATCGGCCTTTGTTTGGGATTTTTCTAACGAAACATAATATGACATCCTACTTTCAGAATCCCCTTTAATATTGGCAATGGTATAGCCATGCCTCAAAAGAATCAAATTCATTATCAATCTTGATGTTCTGCCATTACCATCAATAAATGGATGGATGGTAACAAGTCTTTCATGCATTTCTGCAGCTAAAACCACAGGATGCAATTGGCTTTTATTTGAATGATACCATATCAATAAATCTTCCATTTGCTTTCCAATTAAATAAGGTGCTGGTGGCATGTGTTCACTGCCTTTAATCATTACTTGAACAGTTCTATATTTCCCAGCATTGCTCGGATCAATTCCTCTTAAAATTAAATTATGAATATTTAGAATTTCTCTTTCACTTATATCTGAGTTTTTATCGATAAGGAATTTAATATAATCAATGGCTTCTTTATGATTAATAGCCTCAAGGTGTTCACGCATACTTTTGCCAGAAATGGTCAAACCTTCATTTATTACCAAATCTGTTTCCTTTAAAGTAAGTGTATTTCCTTCTATTCGATTGCTTTCAAATGTGTATTCAAGCTCCAATGCTTGTGCTATCCTAAAACTATCTAATTCCCTGTATTTCGAAAGTTGTTCTTTTTTTTTGTCAATTTCACTTAATAGCGCTTCGAGGTTCTTTGTATGATTGCTTTGCCTAAAGGTTCTTTGGTATTTAATCTCTTCTTCAGCTGCAATCATGGCCTTAAGAGCCAAGTCATCATTACCTACCTCAAAAAGTATTTTTTCCTTGAGCCAAGCCACTATCAATTCATCTGCATCCAAATCAAGTATTTGGGCAATTTTATAAACTTGTGCTTTTGTTGGTTTTCTCGCTCCACTTTCAAATTTACTTACCAAGGCTGCGTCAACTCCTAATAAATTGGCCAACTCACGGATTAAAATCCCTTTTTTCACTCTACCTGCTTTAATTACATTTTTCATGCTGACATATTTTGTCATGACAAATTTAGTCACATTTTTCTGATTTCAAAATTCCATCAAAAAAAAAGAGGCCATAGCCTCTCTTTTTATAGCAATTTGAATCTAAGATTATAAAACACCAATCTCGCTCAAAACATTGTTCATGTTACGAACAGCATCAGCGCTCTTATTAAATAACTCTTGCTCTTCAGCAGTTAATTTATAATCAACAATTGTTTCCCAACCATTTTTGCCAATCGTTACTGGAACACCTAAGCAAATATCTTTTTGTCCATATTCACCATCCAACGCTACGCAGCATGGCATAACACGTTTTTGGTCGCGTACAATACTTTCAACCAATAACGCACTAGCAGCACCAGGAGCATACCAAGCAGAAGTGCCCAACAACTTAGTTAATGTAGCACCACCTACCATAGTCGCATCACTAATTTCTTTAAGTTGTTCAGCACTTAAAGTATTAGAAACAGGAACGCCATTTAAGGTAGCTAAGCGAGTTAAAGGAATCATGGTTGTATCACCGTGACCACCAATTACTGTTCCTTGGATATCAGCCGTAGGTTGGTTTAAAGCTAAACCTAAATAACCTTTAAAACGAGCGCTATCAAGCAATCCACCCATACCAATGATTCTATTTTTAGGTAGACCAGTTGCTTTCAATGCCAAGTATGTCATGGTATCCATAGGATTAGATACTACAACTATAATTGCATTTGGCGAGTGTTTTAATACATTTTCAGCAACTGTTTTCACTATATTGGCATTGGTACCAATTAACTCTTCACGGGTCATTCCTGGTTTACGAGGAATACCTGAAGTAATAACCACTACATCTGAATTAGCCGTTTTGCTATAATCATTTGTAGTACCGCTTACGCGAGTTTTCATTCCCAACAATGAAGTGGTTTGATAGATATCTAAAGCTTTACCTTCAGCAAAACCTTCTTTAACATCTAATAATACTACCTCATCTGCCAATTGGCGATAAGCAATAACATCTGCTGTGGTTGCTCCCACTGCACCTGCTCCAATAACTGATACTTTTGTCATTTGAATTTATATTTAATTTTATGAAAATCCGAAAATTACGAGTTGCGAAAATAATCATGCTACACAGATTGTAAAATGATTGTTTTCACATTTTATAGGAATTTAACTTGTATGATGTTAACCGGACAAACCTCGGCAGCTTTTTTATTTTCATCATATTCAATATCAGAAACATTGATGGTATAAATATCCTTTTTACCCTTTGCTCCTACCAAAGTACACTTTCCATCTTTTCGAGACATAGCCCAACGCTCTGGGGCGGCCTCCACACAAACATTGCAACCTATGCATCTCTTACGCAATTGTGTTATTTGAATCATGCCTCTGCGAAAACCTTTTTGTATAACTTATCCGAAGGTCTAATTTTCTCAGGAACCACAAACGATACATGATCTCCCTTTTTGCTTGTTTCGGCAGTTTCTCCATTTAACCTAAGTTCAGAAATGGTAGTTTCAACATAACCTGTGGTTGGTCCTGTGATAATAATTTGATCATTCACATTTAGATTATGCGATTCAAGCATAAATTCAGCCACACCAATTTTATCAAAATATTTAACTCCTTTTCCAATGTATATTTTCTTGGTAGTAGCTGCCGAACCATAAACACTACTCCATTCACCTAATTTTTTTCCTAAGTAGTAACCATCCCAGAAACCACGGTTAAAAACTGTTTCCAAATCTTTCATCCATGCATCCACTTTTTCAGGAGTATAAGTACCATCAGCAATGGCATCAGCTGCTTCACGATAGCACTTAGTTGTGGTATGAACATAATCTGCCGAACGACCACGTCCTTCAATTTTCAAAACATGTATACCAGCACCAATGATTTTATCAAGGAAATCTATAGTGCACAAATCCTTGGCCGACATAATGTATTCATTATCAATTTCAAGCTCATAGCCCTCTTCTTTATCTGTTACGACATAACTTCTACGACAGTTTTGAATACAGGCCCCTCGGTTAGCAGAGGCATTATGCGTATGCAAACTCAAATAGCATTTACCTGAAACTGCCATGCACAAAGCACCATGACCAAAAATTTCTATTCTAACCAAGTCACCTGAAGGTCCAACAATATTTCTTCTTTTTATCTCACGTGTAATGGCAGAAACCTGTTGCAAAGTTAATTCCCTTGACATAACCATCACATCTGCATAATCAGCAAAGAACTCAATGGTTTCAATATTTGTAATATTCGTTTGGGTAGAGATATGAACTGGCATTTTTTGCTTGCGACCATAATTCAAAACAGCCAAATCACTAGCAATTATAGCAGTTATTCCAGATCGCTTTGCTTCATCAACAATGTTTCTCATCAAATTCAAATCATGGTCATATATGATGGTATTCAGAGTCAAATAAGACTTCACTTGATTATCAGCGCATGTTTGTGCAATTTTTTCAAGGTCTTCCAAATAAAAATTATAGGTTGAACGAGCCCTCATGTTTAATTGCTCTATACCAAAATATACTGAATCAGCGCCCGCTTTAATTGCAGCCATCATAGCCTCCCAAGAACCTGCAGGAGCCATAATTTCAATCTTAGATTTATTCATCTCGTGATATTTTTTGTAAAATTGGCGGCAAAAATACCAAATTCGTACAAACAAACTTTAATCAAAACAAATGTCAGTTATAGCCAATCAAAGATTTATTGCATTCAATATCAATGCAAAGCCCAGAAAATTGGGGCTAATAACTGATGACCTATTTTTGGAAACAAATCACTTAAAACCTGATGAAAATATTGTGATTGTTTCAAGAATTGAGAACCAAGAAAAGTTGCTTCTAAAAAAAACATCCTTCTATGAAATAGATTATAAGTTATTGGTTCAATTGGGCCCAAATACTTTTGAGAACTGCAATTTGTTTATTTCAAACTTTCCTTTTTCAAATGAAATATGGCTCGATACATTGAAAAGAATAGGAAATCAAATTCAGGTTATCGCTGAAATAGAAACCCCTGAAAATTTCATCAAGAAATTGCAATTCTGCCATAAAAATAGAATAGGACTCATTATAGATGTTTGCGACTTCAGTAATGTGAATTGGAATAATTATGAGATGAAATCAGAAGGTATAGGAATATTATATAACAACAAGTTCAATCAAACATCTGAAAACAATAAACTCCAAGATTTACGGGCAAAAATAGAAGCATGTGATAAGCTGATTTATGAGCAATTTGCTATAAGAATGACAATCATTGAAGAAATAGCTCAATTAAAAAAATCTGATAAGACAGAAGCATATCAACCATCAAAATTTATTGAAAATATTTTATCGATCATCAATAATAAAAACATCAATCAGGAATATAAAATGGATGTTATAAAACTCTATCAAGCCATACATGATATAGCAGTTGATAGCCAGAAAAAGACGTTCTAAATTAATCCAAAATCATTTCTGGAATTTCACCCTCTACAATCAAATTACCCTCTGTTTTCTCTTTGATATAATCAACCGAAACTCCCGGTGCTCTCTCGAGTAATTTAAAACCTTCAGGAACGATATCAAAAACACCTAACTCTGTAACTACTTTTTTTACGCAACCCAATCCCGTAATTGGCAATGAACAACGCTTTAATAACTTTGATTCGCCAGCCTTGTTAACATGTTGCATGGCCACAATTATATTCTTAGCTGATGCAACTAAATCCATAGCACCACCCATCCCCTTCACCATTTTTCCTGGTATTTTCCAATTGGCAATATCACCATTTTCTGCTACTTCCATAGCTCCTAAAACAGTCAAATCTACCCTACCACTCCTTATCATACCAAAGCTCATAGCACTATCGAAAAAGCTACTGCCATTGGTGGTAGTTACGGTTTGCTTTCCTGCATTAATAAGGTCTGCATCCACTTCATCAGCATAAGGAAAAGGACCAATGCCCAACAATCCATTTTCTGATTGAAGAATTACTTCAATTCCTTCAGGAACATAATTGGCCACCAATGTAGGAATACCAATTCCAAGATTTACATAATATCCGTCTTGCAATTCTTTTGCAATACGTTTTGCTATTCCAAATTTGTCTAACATAATTGTGTATTAACTATGGGATAAATACCCTTTGTAAAAATATCTTATTTATAAACTAAGCCTTCAACCTGGTAGTTACTTGCTCAATACGTTTTTCGTAATCGCTACCTTTGAAAATACGATTTACATAGATTCCAGAAGTATGTATCTCATCAGGATTTAATTCACCTGCTTCATATAATTCTTCCACTTCAGCAATGGTAATCTTTCCAGCCATGGCCATTAATGGATTAAAATTACGTGAGGTGGCTCTAAAAATAAGGTTACCATGAGAATCGCCTTTCCATGCTTTTACGATAGCAAAGTCACTTTTGAATGCATGCTCAAGCAAATACATTTTCCCATCAAACTCGCGTGTTTCTTTACCAATAGCAACCTCTGTGCCCACACCTGCAGGCGTAAATATGGCGGGCATTCCGTATCCAGTTGCCATGCAACGAGTAGCAAGAGTACCTTGAGGTATCAACTCCACCTCCAATTCACCACTTAGCAATTGCCTTTCAAATTCAGCATTTTCTCCCACATAACTTGAAATCATCTTTTTTACTTGACGAGTCTTTAACATCAAGCCAATACCAAAATCGTCTACACCCGCATTATTGCT
>JBBALJ010000107.1:2823-9472 GCA_040403075.1 Bacteroidia bacterium | reverse complement strand
AATCCTGCTGGGACTACATAAACCCTGTAAACATTTGTCTTACAGGGTTTTTTATTTGCATATTAGGAGATGAAACTATTATATATTTGTTAAATTGTTTTTGATGACCAATAGGTATACACCTTAACTATTTGAATATGTTTAATTAACAATATTAATAGTAACTATTACCTTCTAAGTGTTTTGGTATTTAACAAAAAATTTTGAAAGAATAGTTTCCGGAAGGATTTCCTTTGAACTGCCTCTCCCTTTGTCGTAATTTTTAAAGCCTTATTCAGATAATTGCCACATAATTAATTTGATTTCATATTTTTGAAACTAGAAAATGAAGAAGATTGTATTTTTATTAGCTTTTATAATTGGTGCATTAGTTTCCTGCGAAGACAAAAAGGATGATGCTATGCCAGCTGTGGTTGAAACTGAAATTCCCTTTTCAATTATTGGCACTTGGGAAGAACAACGTGGCAATATCATCACATTTAATAATTATGCTGAATGTGAACGAAACTTTGATGGATGGACTGCTTATTACACCTATGCTGTTTTTAAGAATAAAATCAATCAACCCTATATTCAGTTTGTAGATAAGAGTATTTGGAAAATAAAAAGTAGATGGGATATTCAGGTGCTTGATACCAATATGTTTTGCCAAGTACAATACCCCAATATTATTTTCACACGTAGGTTTAAGAAAATAAACAACCAAAATATTCCCAAAAACGCTCTTGAAAATTAGTTACCATGAGTATTAATTTTATGATGGAAGAACAAGATCTGAATAAGCTGATTATTTCGGCTGTGATAGGCGCTTGTATTGGTGTTGAGCGAGAATACAAAAATAAAAATGCTGGCTTCAAAACCATGGTAATGATTTGTATAGGTTCAACACTATTCACCATATTTTCTTACAAGTTAGGAAGTCCTGAAAGTCATGATAGAATTGCAGCAAATATCATTACAGGTATTGGTTTTATTGGTGCTGGGGCTATTTTTAAAGATAGAGATAATATGATAAGTGGAATGACTACTGCCACTCTTATTTGGATTATTGCAGCATTGGGGGTAGGGGTAGGCAGTGGTGAGTTTTTGTTCTCAATTTTATCTGCTATTTTAGTCCTTTTATTTCTTTTTGCTATTCCCTATGTTGAGAAATTGATTCACAGAACGCATGAGGTTAGAACTTATAAAATAATGTTTGATAATATTAATGAGTTTGAAAAAATTAGACAAAAAACGCATTCCCATAAACTGCATTTATACAATGTCAAACACACAAAACAAGAGAGCAAACTTGTATACAGTTTTAGTGTAGGAGGTAAACAACAGACCCTTGATAAATTTACCAAGTTACTGCTCGAGGATAACGAAATAAAAACTTTTGATTTTTAAAAATCCATCCTGAATCTTTCTTTTCGAAGGTTCGAAAATGGTAAAGGATTTTCTTTCCATTCTGCAATATTATTTTTAGTGAAGTATAAATCAATTGCTGCAAACAAGGCATTTCTCATGCTGCTTTCATCGGCTATGTTTTTACCCGCAATATTGTATGCTGTTCCATGGTCTGGGCTAGTTCTAATAAAAGGAAGTCCGGCTGTATAATTAACACCATCTTCAAATGCAATGTATTTAAATGGAATCAAACCTTGATCGTGATACATGGCTAAAATAGCATCGAATTTGGTGAATTGTTTTGACCCAAAGAAACCATCAGCTGGATATGGACCATATACAATCATACCCTCTTCTTGCGCTAATTTTACTGCCGGTTCAATGATGTCTTTTTCTTCGGTACCTAATAATCCAGTATCACCAGCATGCGGGTTCAATCCAAGCACAGCAATTTTAGGTTTAGAAATACCAAAATCGTTTTTTAAGCTATCATTCATTAATTTTATTTTCTTCAAAACTAAATCCTTACTCAGTTTTGATGATACCTCTTTTAATGGGACATGACCTGTTACCAAACCAACTTTCAAGTCGTTGCTTACTAATAACATGATGTAATCATGGACATTTGCTTGTTGAGCTAAATACTCAGTATGACCTTTGAAAGGAAGTAATTCATTGTTCACCATGTTTTTGTTTAATGGCGCAGTAACTAATGCATTTAGCTTTCCATCTTTCAAATCTTTGGTGGCCATTTCTAAACTTTTGAAAGCATACTTACCTCCAGTTTGATTGGCTTCTCCAATTTTAATTTCAACTTCTTCTTCCCAACAAACCACCAAATTACTTTTTTTAGGATTGGCTTGCTCAATAGATTTAATATAATTTAGATTAAAGTCTTTAGCTCCTAGCACATTTTTCCAATAGCTCAAAACCTTAGGTGATCCATAGACCAATGGGCAACAGAAGTCGTTGATACGATTATCACTCAATGTTTTTATTACCACTTCAACTGCAATGCTATTTACATCGCCAATGCTTATTCCAATAATCGGTTTGTTCATTTTAATTTATTTTATTGACCAACAATAAACGATGGTCGAGTAATATTACTTTTTAGTACTTTTTGACGAAGATAATTTTTTTACGAAATCAAACATTAATCTAACCCCAACACCTGTGCCCATTTTGCGTCTATAGCTATCATTAGAATTGATAAATGCAGGTCCTGCAATGTCAAAGTGCATCCATGGGTAATCAATGTATTTCTCAAGAAATTTGCCTGCAGTAATAGCACCTCCAATAGGGCCACCAATATTTTTCATATCTGCAATATCGCTTTTAATTAAGGCAGCATACTCATCCCAAAAAGGAAACTCAACCAATCGCTCATGCACTCTATTCCCACTTTCTTTAAGTGCTGATTTAGTTTGTTCTTCAGCTGTTCCCATACAAACAATACCGAAATGTCCTATAGCTGCTGCTGCAGCACCAGTTAAGGTAGCAAAGTCTACAACTAATTCAGGCTTATATTTTTTAGCATAGGCCAAAGCATCTGCCAATAACATGCGCCCTTCAGCATCTGTGTTTAATACTTCTACTGTCTTACCATCATACATGGTTATTACATCTCCAGGTGTGTAGGCATCTCCCCCAGGTCGGTTATCAGTAGCAGGAACAAGCGCTATCACATGATAAGGTAATTTAGCTTTGGCTATGGCATACATGGATGCACAAGCTACAGCTCCACCTCCCATATCACACTTCATACTATCCATGCTATTGGGAGTAGGTTTTAGACTAAGTCCACCAGTATCATACACCACACCTTTACCTACAATTACAAATGGTTTTTTGTTGATGGCTTTGGCAGGCTTGTACTCCATAATAGTGAAAGTAGGAGGGGTTACACTGCCACGATTAACAGCAAGTAATCCACCCATTTTCAAACTTTCTATTTGGCTTTTATTTAAAACTTCCACTTTAAAACCAGCTGCTTTGCCCATCTTTTGCATTTCTTTGGCAAATGTTACTGAGTTGATAACATTTTGAGGCTCGTTAACTAAGTTTCTAGCTTGATAAACCGCATCAATCACAATATTCATTTCTTCAACCTCTGCCTGTGAAACAGATTTATCTGAAATGATGATGTTCTTTAAGGTGTGTTTTGATTTTTGACTTGATAAGTATTTAATGAATTGGTAATTGCCTAGAGCCGCTCCTTCAGCCACACACAATAGTTCATATGATAATTTTTCAGTAGTGCTTATTTGAAATGAGTCATATTTGTGGGCATTTATTGTATTGGTAACTTTGTTACCTATTCCTCTGAATGCTTCGAATTTTGTCGCTTCATTTTTCTTTTCAAATTCCTCAACAAGTTGAACAAATACAAGTGATTCAAATCTATTTATAGTAATGAAATTGTCTTCTTGTTTTATCTTTTTTGAAATATAGGCTATTTCTTCTTTTGAAAATCCTAAATCGACCCATTTGGCCTTTTTGTTTGTTATAACAAGTGATGAGATTTGCTTATTGATTTTAGAACTAAGTTGTATCTGTGTCATAATATGATTCTCTGTTTGAGCGTGGCGAAGATAATTTTAATTTACTAATGTAGGTAGTGCTTTGCTGTTGAAATGTTAACACTAATAAATGTAAAATAAAAAAGGCGCGCAGCAAAGCTGCGCGCCTTCAAATCCGAGCATTTGGACTATTTTTTCTTTTTAGTAGGTGCTGCTTTTTTAGTATCAGCTGCATCTATTTTGCAATGACCGCAAGGACCATATCCTGCTTTGGTTGCTTCAGCTAATTCCATTCCTTTTTTACCTGTCTTTACTAAGTCACAGTTTTTAGCATGGTATTTTTTGCCTTTGTCTGTTACATAAACAGTTTGAGCCATCGACTCATAAGCTGTGAAAGCCATCATTGCCAATACAAATAAGGCTACTTTCAATAATTTTTTCATAAATAGTTTTGTTTAATTGTTAGTCGAAAATAGAGATTAGAATATAATTTACAAGCAAATTTTAGTATTGAAATTCTAATGAATATTGTTTCAGACCAAAAGATTTATGTTTACAATTGCCCAAAATACATTCTATTTGCAATAAGCAATGGAATTAGTAAGAGCAAAAAAACACCTTGGGCAACATTTTTTAAATGATGAAAGCATAGCTTTTGAAATTGTTAATGCATTAACCGAAAAATGCACAACTAAAGATGTGTTAGAAGTTGGTCCAGGGATGGGGGTGTTGACCCAATACCTCTTGAAAAATGAAGCCTTTCAAACATGGGCAATAGACATTGATTCCGAATCGGTGAAATGGTTGAAAGAGCATTTTCCTGCACTTCAAGAAAGACTGATTCTTGGCGATTTTCTTCAGATAAATTTTAAAGATTATTTCAAATCTGAGTTTAGTTTGATAGGTAATTTCCCTTACAATATTTCATCCCAAATCATCTTTAGGATGATTGATTGCAAAGAGCAAATCCCTTTGATGGTGGGTATGTTTCAAAAAGAAGTTGCCGAGCGTTTGTGCGGCAAGCCTAGAACAAAAGACTATGGTATTATTTCGGTAATCACCCAAGCTTTTTTTGATGTTGAGTATTTGATTACTGTTCCAGAACATGTGTTTACTCCACCCCCTAAAGTGAAGTCAGCTGTGGTAAGGTTCACACGAAAAGAAAGGGCTCTTGCTTGTGATGAAAAGAAATTTAGACAAGTTGTAAAGACTGCTTTCAACCAAAGAAGGAAGAAATTGCGCAATGGTTTATCTTCCTTTAATATCAGTGATGAAATATTGAAAGACTATATTGACAGAAGGGCTGAAGAGCTTTCGGTGGACGATTTTGTAAATTTAACCAATATAATTCTTGCAAATCAGTCATAATTTAACATATTTGAATTATGGTAAAAAATATTCTACTCTTTGCTTTTGTAGCTTTCTTGCTCGTTTCATCTTGCTCTAAAGATAGCACTTCAAACAATACTACAATCCCTATTGACACTGCCAGTCAGCAGAAAATATTGGAGATAAAAACAAGTTTTGGTAATATGTATTTGTGGTTGAATAAAGAAACACCTTTACATCGAGCTAATTACTTGGCATTGGCCGATAGCAACTACCTAGATGGAACCACATTTCATAGAATTGTTACCAATTTTGTGATTCAGGGTGGTGACCCAAATTCAAAAGATGCTGATACTACGAATGACGGAACAGGTGGACCTGCCTATAAAATTCCTGCCGAGATTAACACCTCTTTGTTTAAGCATGCTTATGGAGCAGTGGGAGCTGCAAGAGATAATAATGCAGCCAAAGCTTCAAGTGGATCTCAGTTTTATATTGTAGTTAACAAGGCGGGGCAAGCCAATTTAGATGGTAATTACACTGTTTTTGGTAAAGTTATTAAAGGTATGGATGTGGCTGAATTGATTGTGAAACAGCCTAAGAATAGCACAAATAATAGGCCTTACACAAACATCACCATGGATGTTAATGTATTGACCAAAACAAATCAAGAGTTGAAGGATGAATTCAACTTCACCCCTTAATTATTTTCCAGCTAAAGATTTTAGTTTTTCTTCAAGAGCAACTTCATCACCTTCAATATATCCAGTGTGGGTATAAACTATTTTTCCTGATTTATCTAAAACCACAGTGAATGGAATTGAGTTGGTATTCATGGCTCTGCGCAAATCTTCATTCACATCTAAAAGACATTCAAACTCCCAACCTTGGCTATCTACGAAAGGTTTTACTTTCATTACATTTCTAGCATTATCCGTAGATACAGCTACCAATTCGATGCCGTATTTTTGTTTCCAGTCGTCTAACACTTCGTTTACATTAGCTAATTCTTTAATGCAAGGCTTGCACCATGTTGCCCAAAAGCTAATCACAGTGATTTTTCCATTTTTTGAGTAATCCTTCACATTAACGGTTTGTCCTTTTACTGTTTTTAAGGTAATGTCTGGCATGGTTTGTCCGTTTTGCGCCATGGCAGTTAAAGAGAATAGGCTGATTGTTAAGGCTAATACTAGGTTTTTCATAATTGTGAAATTTTCTGCTAATTTAATTTTTATCTGAATAAACAAAAGTCTTGCCACAAAAATAGTAATGTGTACAACTCATTGATATACTAACAAAACATCTTAGTAAGCCATTTACATTATTGGATAATTTCATTTAGGTTTGAAAAGAATAAAATAAATCATGAAAGTAGGAATTTTTTTTGGTGGCAATAGCCGCGAGCGTGA
>JBBALJ010000107.1:0-2723 GCA_040403075.1 Bacteroidia bacterium | reverse complement strand
AAAGAAGTAGGATTGCCATTCGTGGTAAAGCCCGCTAACCAAGGAAGTTCTGTGGGTGTTAGTGTAATCTCTAAAGATAATTATGATGAATTTGAATTAGCAGTTCAAAAGGCATTTTTCATTCAAGAAATTTCAGCAAATGAATGGGTGGGTTTAGATGCAAAAGGCAAAACACAATTCATTCAAAAAATTACCGATGTGAAGGAAGGTATAGGATTGCCAGCCATCTGCAAGGATGAAATAATTTATAATCCAGATGATTTATGGGATTTGTTTGATGCAACTTTTAATAAAAAATCCAAAAGCGAATCAACCATCAAACTTGAAAGTATATACAGTGAAACTGAATGCTTAATTGAGAGTTTTATTGAAGGAAGGGAATTTAGTTGTATCGTATTGAAAAACGAAGATGGAACTGCTGTTGCCTTGCCTCCAACCGAGATTGTTAAAGGCAAAGAGGTGTATGACTACAGAAGCAAATATCTTCCTGGACTTAGCAGAAAAGTAACACCAATAGATATTGAAGAAAAGAAGATTGATGAAATTAGAAAAGCATGTCAAGATTTGTTTACTTATTTCAATTTTCATGTGTATGCACGTATTGATGGTTTTATAAATAATGAAGGTAAGATTTTCTTAAACGATCCAAATACAACCAGTGGCATGATGCCAAGCTCTTTCTTCTTTCATCAAGCAGCCGAGATTGGATTGAACCCTTCGCAGTTTTTAACTTATATCATTCGCACCTCCATTGCTGATAGGGCAAAATCGCAGGTGGTACATTTTCACCATGATGCTTTGTTGAAACACTTAGATAGCAAGATTGCATCTAATCAAAATAAAACAAATAGCAAAAAACGAGTGGCTGTGTTTATGGGTGGCTATAGTACCGAAAGACATATTTCAGTGGAGAGTGGAAGAAATATCTATGAGAAATTTGCTTCATCAAGCAAGTACCAGCCTTTTCCAGTATTTGTAACAGGTGATGATAAACATTATAAGCTATATACTTTGCCTATCAATGTGATGTTGAAAGACAATGCCGATGATATCAAAGAAAAAGTATTGCATTATAAAGTATCGCCTATCATCAAAAAAATAAGTAAGGAATGCGAAACACTTCTGAAAAAATATGGCAACACCCAAGCCTTGTTTGCCCCAAAAGAAATAAGCTACAAGGAACTAGCAAAGATGACAGATGCTGTATTTATTGCACTTCATGGCAGACCAGGTGAGGATGGAACAGTGCAAAAAGAATTGATAAAGTTAAAAATACCTTTTAATGGCAGCGGGGTGGATAGTTCTAAAATAACCATTAATAAATACGACACCAATGAGCTGTTGAAGAAAAATGGTATCCGTGTGGCAGAACACATGCTGGTGCACATGGATAAGTGGAAGAAAGACAAAGCAGCCCTAATTAAACAAGTTGAGAAGATAGGCTACCCGCTAATTGCCAAGCCTGCTGATGATGGCTGTAGCAGTGCTGTGAAGAAAATAAAGACACAAGATGATTTGATTAATTATGCTGAAGGGGTTTTTAGAGCAGCTGATTTAATGGATGCTTTATTAAGTGAAAAATTGGGACTAAAACCCAAAGAAGAGTTTCCGAGAAAAGCCTATTTCTTGGTTGAAAAGTTTGTAGAGAAAGGCAATGCAAAACACTTTTTAGAAGTAACAGGTGGCTTACTTACACACTACAAAAAAGGTAAAATCCAATACGTAATGTTTGAGCCAAGCGAAACCTTGGCAGAGGGTGAAATACTTTCATTAGAAGAAAAATTCTTGGCAGGACAAGGGCAAAACATAACCCCAAGCCGTTTTAGCAAAAATGCCAAAGCCCAACAAGAGATAAGCAAAAAGGTGCAAGAAGAGTTGAAGAAAACTGCCAAAGTATTGAATGTAGAAGGCTATTGCCGTATTGATGCCTTTGTAAAGATTTTTGATAAGAATAAAGTGGAGGTGGTGATTATAGAAATAAACTCTTTGCCGGGCATGACACCCGCTACGGCTATCTTCCACCAATGTGCTTTAAATGGCTACAAGCCTTATGAGTTTATTGACAAGATAATTGACTTTGGAGCGGAGAGGATGGGGAAAGCTTAGATTTGGATGTTGAATGAAAGAAAACAATTGAAACAATGAATGAAAATTTATTTAATAGAATCCATCAGTTTTTTTCATTTTTATTATTGATTACCTCTGCATTTTTAATTTTAGATTTTTTTATTCCCAAAGATGAAATTAATTGCCAACTTGATGATGTTATAACATATAGCAGTTCCAATAGAAGCAGAATGGGAGGGACATCATTTAAGGAAATAACATTAAATAAAGGATCATTTGTTACGTTTAATAGTTCAGTTCCATCAGTAAGTTTTGCAGGAAATCTTAAACTTAGAACTTCTTATTTCTTAGACTTAGTTAAGTCACTAAAGAGCACTGATGGCATCATAGTTCCAAATTATAATATTTATGTCGTATTGTTGTTTGTTTGCTTGTTTTCCTCATTTATTGGTTGTTTTAAAAACATCACTATGAACACTAGATTTAATTTAATTTTAGTGTGGCTGTTTAGCTTGCCGTTTAATTCTTTCTTGTTTTATTTCATTTTGTTAAAATAAATAATAATAGTAAAGCTAGTTTGTGTTGTTTAAGTCGGGTGCTTACACACGAACATTTTAATGCACTAAAAAAGTCGGGAAGAAATTCCCAAAGCTGGC
>JBBALJ010000106.1:2433-9739 GCA_040403075.1 Bacteroidia bacterium | reverse complement strand
TAGCAAGGTATGCCATACGGACCCCACTATTAATTTTTAGATCAACGGCAGTTTTGACATTCTCACTATCTGCAGAAAAATACAATGATAGATTAGATACATCCTTAAGGATTAGAGCAGCAGCCTTAACACGTGTATATACCCAGAATTGAATCTCAGGATTGTTAGTGATTACATTCTTCCACGCATTAGTATAGGTATCATTAAAAAAGTCACCGTCCCAGTGAATGCGGAATAGCATAGGGGCGTCTTTCTTTACACAGTCTGCCTTGAAATCATTTATCATATCAGTTAACAATGTCTCCATAGTTAATTGATCAGCGTCCTTGAGCAGGTCCCAATTGTGTAAGAGGTTAGCCTTTACGCCCTTGAAGAGTTTTTCAAGTTTTCCTGCGTAGCATACGCTTTCACAAACACTAGTGGCACCAGGGCACGAGAAAGCCTTTCCAGCAGGTAGACCAAAAGTATTTGCGATTGCGGCTTGCTTTCCATTTTTTGTGACAAGGTTAGCCACCTTTCTATCATTAGAACGTTTTAGTTTAAGAGTGATTGTATTAGTAGTCAAGGCCTAGACTCATTTCTAGAGCAATGTCTTCATTATAGGTAACAGACATTTCTTCAAGAAGGCAATGAGTACACTTTTCTTCATACTCATCTACAGAGTTTTCTTTACAGGTAGGGCATACAGTTGAGTAATACTCATCGTATAGTTCATCGTTTTCGTAGTTCATAGAGGGTCTCCTTTGTATTTCTTTAATTGTAGCAGTTCAGACTGACATTTCCTACGGTTGTAGGCTTTCTTTGAAGGCACGGCAGAGGCAGCATTAGAACGCCTTAGTTCCATAAGCCTGCGTAATTCCTCATTTGTTTTCTTCATATAGTAATCTTAGCATACATACAATAAAAATGTCAAATCTAGATCGTGTGATTAAAATCACAAAAAAAATTTTCCCCGCACAAAAACCTGGGGAAAAGAAAACGATCTTCTTAAAGATATTTTATAAGGGTTACTGGTGAGTATCCACAAGTTATCCACAGGTTATCAACAGACACGCCCATCAGCGCCGAGGAAAATCCTCGGGGCCCCAAAAATTAATTAATCATCTTCATCAATAAAAACATAAAGAGGAATTAACTCAGTGTAAAGAAACTCTGCAACATCTTTTTCACCAAATTCATTTTGATAACCAACATGATACATGTCACCTGTTACATCTGATTCAATACCAAGTACTTCAACTATGTCGTCACCAAATTTAATTAAGTCTTCAATCATTAACTGATCTGGTGTTAAATTATCTGCGTGTATTAATTCCATGTCATTCATTGTATCAGACATTTTACTCTCCATCTTCATAGTCATCTACTGGATCAATAAACCAAGATAGGTGGTGTTGGTCTACAATAGCCCTTGCTGGGGCGTGGCTCATTCCCTTATAGAATACGCCTTCAGGCATAGCAATAAATCTTTCATAGTCCTCATCATAGTATGCGTCAATAGCATCTATACAAGGCTTAACCATAGAAAGTGGTACAGGTGGATAGTGATTACCCTGTAAGTGATAGGCTATCTGAGTTTCTAAATCCAACACGCTATCTGCTAATCCAATTGCTGTAACTGATCCCATTATTTATACCTCTACGCTTTCGTTGTTGTTAGTTAATTGCTTTATGTCTGCTACATAGACATTATCTTTATTTATTCCATACTTTAATTGGAATTGAAATACATCTATGGCTTCATCATAGGACTCAGCCTCTACATTTATGAAAGTATTAAACTCAAAGATTTCCATTATTTACTTACGACCATTCCTGCTGTGTAGAAAGTTTTTGTGTGTAACTTACCTGAGGGTTCAGATAAATTAACTACTCTGTATTCATTAGCGTCCCCATAGTCAATAAAACTATTAAAGACATTTACTGCGTCAAGGGCATTAGAGTAACGACCAACCCAATTAGGGCTAGTCGCACTATCATTAGTGCTAGTTACTGCGTATAGGTATTCATTATTCATTAGTAATTCTCCTTAGTGATAAATAATTGGTGGGGGTTACAATCGCAAGACTCTGTATCATAGTCTAAACTATTTCCAAAGTGTAGCCACCCTGTTCCATAGCATAATTCGCAAGTAGTTATTTCTAAGTGTAATTCTTTCATTACTCCCATTTTAATTTTCTACCTTTACTGCTACTGTACGACATACGATTTTTCCAAAATTACTAGGGCGTACTTCCACTAGATAACTTTCGCAACCCTGATACCATACGGCTTTAGGGTGTATCTCTGCTGAGATTATTTCGCCTGTTAAAGTGCGTGAGCGATAAGGTGTTCCTACTAGTAGGTGTTCTATTGTATAGACATTTGCTGACATTTGCCAACCTCTTTCTTTTTTGTTAATAAATCTATCCTACCATTAGGGTCTGACAAATCTTTCTTATTTATTTTTCTTACTATGTAAGTCTAGCCTATTAAGCATAAATTATCAACCTACTAGCCAGTAATCTCAAATACTAAGACGCTCAACCTATGTGATAAATCTCACACAATTAGGCCTGTGGATAACTCTGTGGACGACACGCCGTCCGCGCCGAGTAAAATCCTCGGGCAAAAATTGAGCAGTTTTAAATCTTGCTCAGGATTTTTTTATTTTATTTTAGAAGTCGCTCAGTTCGCAAAGTAACTTGAAGTCTGCGAATTTCTTTTTCTAATTTAACATTGCGTTGCCAAAGTGCTATCATCATTCCAAGCGATCCAGCCAAAGCAATTACAATTGCGATTAGTGTTCCATTATCTAAATTCATTTAGCCATCTCCAATTTTTCATAGCAAGCAATCGCAAATTTAGTTGCGTCAAATCTTGGATTATCTGTTTCAAACATTAAAGAAAATTCATCCACTAAATCAGCGAATAGGATTTCTCCTTGCTCATCAAAAACAGATGTAGCAAAATAATTGCTAAGAATTTCAGCAGTTGCAACATAGTCTTTTCGTGTCATCATTATTCTGCCACCTTTAGAATTGCGTATGAACCTCTAGCGTTTATTTCATCAAGGGCAGGCTTTAGAGCAGGGATTAGCAGGTCTTTTAGCATTGACTCTAAGAGATTGATTTGTGAGATTTCGTCAAGCATTAAAAAGCGTTGAGCGACAGGATGTGTTTCGTCAAATTCTGTAACGAAATTAAGAGAGTGATTTACTTTTACCATTTTTATTTATTTCCTATTCTTTAGTTTGATTTTGTAGGTGTAAGAGTGCCACGAAGTGTGCCACTAATTCCAAGAGTATCGCAAGCAACCTTGACAGATACGCCAACAGGTAATTGTGTTGGATAAGTTGAGATGAATTGAGCAACCGCACCCTTAGAAGGCATAGCGATTTTTTTGGTAGAACCATTAAAGGTTTCTAGTGTTATAGTGTAAGTCATTTTTAGACTTCCTTTCGTTTTAGTGATAAGACTATCTTACCATTTGGGGCTGACATTTTGGCTACTTATTCGCTAAGGCTCACTGTGATACTAGTCACATTTATTTGCTTAGGCTCATTAGCCAATTTGTCCTTTATTTAGTTTTTCTTATGTAGTAAGACTACCATACTAGGGGCGAAAAGTCAAGGCGACACGCCGTCTAGTTTGTGTGACCTTAGTCACACTTGTGGAACTCTAGGTAAAACCTTTCGTTACACTTAGCGCAGAGAGCGTACTCTGATTCCTTGATAGAGATTCCTCTATCTTCCCAAATTCTATTAGTCATTTTGACCCTTTCTAAGTTTAAGAACCTTTCTTAACTTTCTTTATACTAGAAGTATAGCAGAAGAAACCCTAAAAGTCAAGTTTAGACACGCACAAAACGGACATTTTGACTATGATTTACATCACATTTCCCCGAGGGAAAATTGCAGTTTCTATACTGCAACCTTTCTTTTATTTATTCAACAGGTAAAACTTCAAACGCATTAAATTTTTCTAATTCGCTTTCGCTAAGTTTAGCAAAAACTTTATTTAAATTAAAAACTGCTTGAAGATCTGTATCTGCTTCAGTTACAAAACTGATTAAAACATTTTTTTTCATTAAATTGCTCCTTCCTGAAATAAACCAATTTCTAAATCTAGTAGTTCATTAGGGGTTGCCTCAGATAAATCTACCCAAGACACTCCCTCTTCATTTATTCTTGCGAATTCTATAAATCCCATTTACTTACCTTTCTTGTATAAAAAGTCCCACGCCTTGCGACAGACTAGGATTGACTTACAGTTATCGCAACAGATAACACCATTAGGATTTAACTCTAAGTCATAGATGTCTATGCTGGTGCTAACCGCACCGCATACTGATTTGATTGGTACTAAGGTACTCATTTATTTTCCTCTTTCATTTGTGCTTGAATTGCTTTTGATTTCATTAGGGCTTCTAAGCCTTTACCTAATGAGGCAAGGCGTTGAGCCTCAACCATTTGTTTGTATTCATCTAATTTCATTTAGTGTAACTACCTTTCTTGATTGCCTCATCTAGCATTTTTGCTAAATCAGGGTGAATTCCTAATGCTGGACTTTCCCAGTAGGTTTCTAATTCTAATTTTTCTACAAAATCTTTCATTAGTATTACTCCCAACTTCTGTTAGTAGCATACACTACGCTATTGCGTGGAGTGTATTCAATTTCTTCTAGATTAGTTTCTAGAATTGTGCCTCTAAGGGCTAAGAGGTCTAAGTATTCGTTAGCCTCAATTTCTGAGTTTACTATAACTCCTAAGCAGGTACTAAACTCTTTCATTAGAGGATAGCGTGGGTTAGTATCTAACTCCATACGATAGGATAATTTAAATCCTTTTACTTTTAGTGAATTCATTTTGAATTCCTTTCTTTTAGAGATTTACTTCTTTTTCAATCTTTATACTAGTAAGTATAGCAGAGGGTACTGACATTTTGACCTGTTTTACGGGCGTGTCGTGAAACTATTTTTGTGATAAACCTCACATAAGTTATCCACAGCCTGTGGAAAACCCCGAGGAAAATCTCGGGGATTTTTATTCACCTTTTACAGATAAATAAAAACCGCTAATTAAACAGATCATAGAAAACCAAAAAAGTGCATTACCACTTTCAAAAAAGGTTTGATAAAAACTCATTATTTATTTTCCTCAATTTCATCAAGTAATTCCCAAAGAATTGGCTCAAGCGCTTTTGCACTTTTGTCTAATTTTTCTTGTAGTGTTTTCATTTTTTATAAACCTTCTTTCCATAGTATTCATCAAATTCAGTTATAGTCATTAGACCTTTATACTCATTACAGAAACCGCAAAATAGCGTTCCCTTAGAATAAGTGTTTTCGCAAAAGCAACAAATTAGAGTAGTCATTATTTAGACACTTTCCAATCTGTCCACATTGGTAGACGCTCAGGGTCAGTATCATCATACCAACGCTCTATGTTATTTTCACAATTTTCACAGAATGTGAATTGTGTATCTTGGTATTCTGAGATACCAATTTTATTAGGGGTATGTTCTTTACATACTGTTATTAGTTGAGTCATTATTTAGACCCCTTTCCTACTAGATTGTGTGTAGCATAGTTGCCACCACACATTGTGCATAGTGACCAAGCGGTCACTCTACCACATCCTGCTGAGCAGGCTACATATCCAAGACGCATAGCGTCACTTTCATTTTGGTAGTCGTTACGACTTTCCCATATTCTATTTGTCATTTTCTGACCTTTCTAAGTTTGAGAACCTTTCTCAACTTTCTTTATACTGTAAGTATAGCAGGGGGGTCTGACATTTAGGGGGGTATAAAACGGACATTATAGACATTGTGATGTAGCACACATGTGATATAGACCACACGCCCCGAGGCCCTACACAGGGGGCCTATATGGGCAGGGTATACAGAGGGTAGCCTATATACCCTATGTGTATACTATATGTATAAGATCCTCGGGCCCATGTGACGCATATCACATGCGACACGCCGTTATGGTGCTTGACTTTTAAGCCTAACTATGTTATTATACTAGTATAAGAAAAATTAAATAGAGATAAAAGGTTATGAGCCTAGCAAATAAGGTAACAAAAAGTTATCTGAGCCTAGCAAATAAGTAACCTAAATCACATAGCCTGAGCGTCTCATTATTTGAGAATACCAGTTAGTAACTTGATAATTTATGACTAATAGGCTATACTTACATAGTAAGAAAAATTAAATAATAGAAATCCTAGTGAGCCTCTGAGCCTACCAAATAAACCTAGTAATAGGGTGAGCGTAGCAAATAAGAGCAAATAACCTAGGCAAGGAAATAGTTATCACAATGATAACAAATTAAAAGAAAGGTATTTATTAAATGAATACATTAGAAAGAATGCAAAAAGAGCAAGCGGAAAAGCGTATTGCTCAAAGAGTTAGAGATAAGGCTATAGTAGAGGCTATGTTTTCTAATCACTCGCGCCCCCTAAATAACCAGTACCTATTAGAAAAAGAGGAAAACTAATGAACCCATTCACATACATTCAAGATTGGTTAGATGACAATGCAGACTATGCCCCTATAGGTGCATTCGTAGGGGTAGGTATAGCAATAGCCCTATGCCTTATTCTAGGGGGTAACTAATGAGCCTACCCCTTATTGTCCTAGCCTTGTCAGTGCTATGCGCTATAATTGTACTAATCCCTACTATGCTAGATAAGAGTGAATTCTAATGCACTTATACCTATGCTCATCATGCAACACCCTTGCAATCGTTACCCAAAAAGGTAAACAAATAACAATCAACCCATGTTCATGCACTAAAGAAAAGAGATAAATAAATGAATACAAATACATGTCAGGTAATTAATTGCGAATCAACAGAATTGGTTTATAGTGGAACAGACGCCTTTATGCTAGGTATCAACACAGAAACCTATTGCTATAATTGCGCTAATGCTTATGCACAAATAGATAGAGTTATGTCTAAGGTACGCCAAGATTACCTAGACTCACTCACCCCTGTATCAACACTTACTACATCTGACTAAGGGGATACATGTTTGATTTTATTTCTGCACCATTTGAGTGGTTTGCTAATGTAGTACAGTACTCACTTATTTTTATGGCTATCATGATGCTAGTGCTAACAATAGGAGCGGTAGTTGCTATACCTTTAGGATTAAAACTATTAGGTGTTGCATTTGCTAAAACTATTGTATTAGAAACTAGCAAGGTAGTTAGAGATTTAGGTATTACTAGCATTGACCTCAAGCAAGCCAAAGACACTGAAAAAATGAAGGCTTGGGTAGATCGCAAAGTGGTACCCATACTAAGTAAATCTAGTTA
>JBBALJ010000106.1:0-2333 GCA_040403075.1 Bacteroidia bacterium | reverse complement strand
TATTTTTTTAAATACTGTATCATACATCTGGACAAGATATTCAGATTTTAGGCTATTTGGGTTTTACAAAATTTTTCAGATATGTGCTATAATTTATTTATGACCGAAACTACAGAAGCAGGCAATCCAGAGCAATGCTGCTTAGGATGCACATGCACAACAATGCACAAATCTGAACCACTAGAGGACTAACATGGGAATCCTAGACAATCTAGAAAATTCCTGGGATGTAGATTTTCAATTTGAATCTAAGCCTATGTCGACAACTGACAATATGGGAAGACCAACTGAAGACTCTTCTTTGGCTGTAAAATTATTTTCAGAAACCTGTTGCAGCGATTGTAGTTGCAAAAATGGATAGCGATCAGCAACATCTCACTCCAGAACAAAGACAAGCGGTTTTGTTATTTCAGATCGAGCAAAAAGTTAGGTTTGAACTTGCAAGACAGGTTGAGTTAAAATTTCACGGTAAATATCATGACGCAGCACACGACATAGCGTTATTTATAAGACATAGTGGTTAAGGATAATTAGATCCATCGTGTTGCTCAATATCACCAAATATATCTTGATTTAAAACTACAGGGGTTTCAACTGATCCTCTAACAAAGGCTGTAGAGAAATATCTAGTACTATCTCTAAGAACTTTCTTTGGTCCATGTAGTATATTCCCACCATGAAGAATTAATGACCTGGCTTTTGGTTTGTGAACTATGCTAAGTTCTGGGTATTCAATCTCTCCGCCTAAATAATCTTCGTTATAATATATAACAATCCCATAACGAATGTAATACTCAATATCTTTGATCCAATAATCTCTATGAACCTGCATAGGCTCTTTATCTAAATATCTTTGCAAGGCAACATCGCCAACATACAAAACATCTGAAAAAAGGTTTTGTACTTTATGATTTATATTATCAAAGACTTCTGGCAACTGACCTAGTTTCTGCTTTCCGTAAAAGAAAGTTTCTTTTTGCTCTTCATGCCACCATTCGAACTCTTCTAAAGATTTACAATAATCTAAGATAGCGGTTTGTTCATCAATTGATACAAAATCTTCTATCTCATAAATGTCGGGGGATAGAAGGTTAACCTTCACTGGCTAATTCCCACATACGAATATCAACAAACCCATATCTAGAAAGATCAGCCAATTCTTCAGTATCTGCTTCAATAATAAGCCTTACATTTGACTCAATGTCAAAACCAGGTTCATATTCTTTTTGAGCATTCTCCAAATATGTTTCCTTGATCTTCTCAAGAATTGGTTTGTAGTAAAACTTAGGCAATTGCTCCACCTGCTTGTAACTTGTCATATATATTTGACATCATAAAACCAAGGCTTTGCTGGCTTTGCTCAATTTGGCTTTTTAAATCTGTCTCATCTAATCCAGCCTGAAGACCTAGCGCTAGATTATCTGCGTTAATGCTTTCTAGCATAAGTGTTACTGCTTCTTCTTTTGTCATGCCCATTCCTTTTCTTGATCGTAAGTTACAGAGTACTCCCCTGTAAATATCTCTGCATAAGATATGATATCTCTATTATACCTTATAACGGTGTTGATGCCAACTTTGTCTGATACATACTTCATACCCTGGACTAGTGGCTCAAAAGCCATCTCCTGGTCTGCTAGGGCCTTATTAAGGGTATCCAGGTATCTTTCCTTGCCGTACCTTTTAGATACAAATGCTTGGTCTACATAATCAAACCTTGCTTGTCTATCATTATCCCTAGCAATGTCCGAATTGTCTGTAATGTACTTTACTGCAGAGTGATACATCCGTTTAGACCAATTTCGCATGTTCTCGCTGTACTTCTCCATATTCTTTAGAGTTGAATCAGCGAAAGCCATGCGTATAAGGTCTTGTGCGGAGAGATCGACCTCTGTCGCAAAACTTATCAAAAAAGCAGTTGCGTATGGGAACTTATCGCTATATGTCGTCACGTCGAAGTGCACATTAGGATTAAAAGATTTACTCGACATACAGTCTCGAATTAAACGCATATGATTTCCAAGCGAAACGAACTCTTCTCGATTCATATCGCAATCGACGAACAAACATTCTTCGGCACTGATCCCGTCGGCGAGACATAAAATATTTTTGTCGTAAGACCCCACTATTTTTGAACCGTTAAAACGCTCTAATAATTTTGCGGTCATAAACCCATCCATATCTGGGGATATAATCAGATTCTTAGAATGCTCAAGTGTTTTGAGTATGGCTGTTTTCATTTTTCGAATATACCCCTTATAATAATACAGTTATGACAATCCAAGACTGGGCTTCCCTAATAGTAGCAATACTTACAATTGTATCATCAATCGCCT
>JBBALJ010000105.1:0-9989 GCA_040403075.1 Bacteroidia bacterium | reverse complement strand
AGTTTGCATCAAACGAAATGCTAAAAACAAATAATTGATTTGCGAAAGTCAATTATAGATCTTAAAATTTGATTATTGGTTTTGAATTTGTATTTTCTCCTTTGAATAATATATTGCTACTGGATTAAACCTATTGAATGAAAAAACTATTACTCATTTTAACGATAATTTCGTTGTCATTATTTGCTAATGCCCAGAAGGCTCCTATAAAATTTGGAAATGTTTCATTGGCGGATTTGCAAATGCTAAGTTATGATAAGGATACCTCAGCCGCTGCTGTTATCTTATGTGACTATGGATTTTATAATTCAGGAAACTACGAATTTACTCGCACTCTTAGAATTAAAATATTAAAAAAAGAAGGGTATCATTATGCGGATCAAATTTTTGAAACTAAGTTTAAATCGAAAATATCTGGATATACTTATAACCTTGAAAATGGTCAAATCGTAAAAGAGAAGTTAAGCAATAAATCTATTTTTGAAGAAAGGGTGTATGAAGACTATACTCGAATGAGGGTATCTATGCCTAATGTTAGGGTTGGTTCTGTTATTGATATTGAATATCTTGACGATCGATTACCATCTGTGTGGTATTTTCAAAATAACATTCCTATCTTATGGAGTGAATTGGTGATTGAAAAGTCCCCTTATATTAAATACCGCAAAAAACATTTTGGCTTTACTTCATTCCTAATTAATACCGATGATAGATGGGTTACCAAAGATGTTCCTGCCTTTATAAATGAACCATATATTAATTCTGCTAAAAATTATATTTCAAAATTCGAGATTGAAATAACCGAAATAAATTACCCTGGATTTTACAAAACATATAATAATTCTTGGGCCGAAGTAAGTAATAATTTGATATCAAGTGAATATTTTGGTGGTGCAATTAGTAATTCAAACTTCCTAAATACACTTGTCCATGAAATAAGTTCTGTAGGATTTACCAAAGAAGAAAAAATTGATGCAGCTTATAAAGCAATAAAGAAAATCAAATGGAACGGTCACAATAATGTCTTTACATCAACAAAATTTTTGAGTGATGTATACCAAAACACTTATGGAAACTCAGCAGATATAAACTTAATTCTACACATGTTGCTTTCAAGACTAGGAATTGAAACGGGTCTGGTGGTGCTGAGTACTAGAGATAACGGAATTGTATATCCTTATTCCGTAACAATGGATAAGCTGAACCATGTCATTGTTTATGCACAGATCGATTCTGTTCCTTATCTAATTGATGCTTCCGAGGCATACCATCCATGGAATGTGTTACCCGAAAAATGCCTAAATGGATTAGGGCAACTCATCTTAAATAAAAAAATTGCTCCATATAATATTGAAGCTGACAAGAAAGAAAAATTGGTTTCGTTTAGTAACATAGAGCTATCAACAGATATGACCTTAAAAGGAAATGCCAAAAAATATAGGTACGACTATGCAGCTGTTGATTTTAGAAAGCATTATAAAACCTATACTAGTGAAGAGGATTATATTGAAGAGTTGAAAGCATTGAATAAGGATTTAAAAATTGATAGTTATGCCATTCAAAATATTGACAATCTTAATGAGGGTATTGTTGAAGATTGCAACCTTGCAAGTAAAACCAAGCCAAATGCAAACAGCCAAGAAATTTTCTTGACAATTCCTTATTCAGATGAATTAAAAAGTAATCCCTTTAAGCAAGAAAAAAGAAGGCTCCCTATTAATTTTCCTTATGCTACCGACTATACAGATGTAATAAATATTACAGTGGCGGATAATATTGAAGTCGTAAAGTTGCCAGAAACTATTAAACTTAAACTACCTGAAAATGGTGCTACCTTTATGTTTCAGGCCACTCAGTTAAATAATCAGATTGTAATTAAGTATAAATTCACCATTGATAAATTGGTTTTTGACCCCTCTGAATACCAAGATTTGAAGGACTTTTACAATGCCATCTCTAAAAAATTATCGGAAACCATTTTATTAAAAAAGATATAATTGAAAAAGATAATTCACTTCATATTCCTCAGTCTAATTTCTATTCTTGGATATGCATCAGATATTAAGTATCCGTGTAATAATATAGCTCCTGAATTGCTTAAAAATGCCAAAGCTGTCATCCGATTGGATGAAAAAGTTTTTGAATTGATATCAATTAAAAAATCTGAGTTAAGGGTGAAATTAGTGGTAACTATTTTGAATGAACAAGGAACCTCCTCAGGTATATTTAATCACTTTTATAGTAAGTTCGTTTCTGTAAGTATTCAAAATTCCAAATTATACGATAAAAATGGAGTTTTGATAAGGAAAATCGGCACAGATGAAATAAAGGATTTTAGCCTAAATAACAGTTATGCAGGCTACTCTGATATGCGCATGAAATACATATCACCTAATCACCATGAGTATCCATTTACTGTTGAATATAATTATATAGTTAAGTTTAGTGGCTCATTTAATTTTCCTGCATGGTATCCCATCACTGATAATAATGTATCATTAGAAAAATCAAGTTTTCAGGTGATAGTGCCTAGTGAAATAAAGTTTAGGTATAAAGAAATAAATGTTTTGGAACCTCTTAAAATAAAGGAAGAGGGAGCTAAGAAAGTTTATGAATGGCAAGCCAATAAAATAGTTGCAACAAGAAAGTCATTTATACCAAGCTATAAAAATTTGCCTTTGATTTATGCAGCCCCTTCAAACTTTGAGTGCGAAAATTATGAAGGTAGTTTGGATTCTTGGAAAGACTTTGGATTATGGATAAATCGCCTCAATCAGGATAGAAATATAGTAAGCGATGAAACCAAGCGAAAAGTTGATCAATTACTTTCAGGGGTAAATGATACGAAGCAAAAAGTTAAAATATTGTATGAATACATGCAAAACAAAACCCGTTATGTGAGCATTCAAATCGGTATTGGAGGTTACCAAACCATCAGTGCTGCCGAGGTTGATAAATATTCATATGGTGATTGTAAGGCGCTGAGCAATTACATGAAAACCTTACTTGATTATGCGGGCATTCAGTCGTATTACACCTTGGTTTTCGCAGGTGATGATACCTATCCTATGGACCTCGAGTTTCCTATGAACAAATTCAATCATGCTATATTGTGTGTGGTTTTGCCTAATGATACTTTGTGGCTTGAAAACACAAGTCAGAATATTCCATTCAATTATTTAGGTAGTTTTACTGATGATAGAGACGTGCTATTAATTACTGAAAATGGCGGAATACCAGCCCATACAAAAGCATACAGTGCATCGGATAACGTCATTTCGCATCTAGTAAAATATTCTATTAAAGAAAACCTAGAAACTGTTGCAGAGCTTACAAATACCTATAAATCGTACTTCTATGACCAACAAAATTATATCATTTCGCGAAGCTTAGAAAATCAAAAAGCAGATTTTTTACAAGGACTTAGCCATGATAATTTGGAAATTACTCAGTTTATTTATTCTGAAGATAAAGGCGAGATACCATCCATACAATTAAAAGTTAAGTTGAAAGTAAGCAATTTAATAAAGCAAGCATCGACTAATTTAATAATACCCATAACTACATTACAGAAAAAATGGCAAATGCCTGAAGTTGATTGTACAAATAAGAATTACTTCAGCATTTTTCGCTCAATGACATTTTGCGATAGTATGGTTTATGATATTCCAAGTAATTATAAATTACAAAACCTACCTAACGAAATAAAGCTTGAGAAACAATATGGGACTTATTCTTTTTCATGTAAGGTACTTGGCAATAAGATAATGATTGTAAATACGCTCTTGTTAAGAAAAGGCCAATATGCTTATGATATGGCTAAAGAGTATTCTGAATTTATTGACAATTTGGATTTAAGTAATAAGGAAAATCTGTTTTTGACTAAAGAATAATCCATGCATTTTATTAGCAATAGATTTTGCTAAAAGCTTGAAAATATTTTATTAATGCTTTGATATTGAAAAATATTATCAAAAATCACACGTTTATTGATAAGAAAATGCGTGCTTTTTCGCACTAATTCACAAATTCAACTATTTTCGCCCTGCAAATAAATATTATTATAAATGAATACAGAACTTAGTGTCTTTTTAGAAATTGTTAAATACCTCATTCCTGCACTTATTGTTTTTGTTATTACCCATTATCAATTGAAGTCATTCTTTGATTCGGAATACCAAAAAAGATTGATTGATTTACGTTTTGAACAAACCAAAAATGTACAACCTCTTAGAATGCAATCATACGAAAGATTGATATTACTAATGGAGCGTATGAGTCCTGAAAGCCTTGTGATGCGCATTTACCAGCCAGGTATTTCGGCCACTCAACTTAAAACTGATTTGATTGCAGACATAAACACCGAGTTCAATCATAATATTTCACAACAATTGTATGTATCTATTCAATGCTGGCAAATGGTGAGGGTGGTTAAAGAAGAAATGGTTAATTTAATTAACACAGCCTATACAGATTCAGGTCATAATGCAGTGGGTTTAGATTTAAGCAAGTCTATTTTTGAGCAATTAATAAAAATGGAAGAAATTCCAACCCATAAAGCGCTTATTTTTATAAAGAAAGAATTTGATTTAATGTTTTAGTGCAGCCCTGAAAGGGCGTAATATGATAAAATAGGGTACAGCCCTATTATTAATAACAATGACTGATAAAAAATTTACTACCGATAGTGGCATAGAAATTAAGCAATTATATTCTGAGCCTATAGCCAATACAGAGAAACCAGGGGAGTTCCCCTATACACGTGGTGTACAACCTGATATGTACCGAGGTCGTTTGTGGACCATGAGACAATATGCTGGTTTCTCAACGGCTGAAGAAAGCAATAAGCGTTATCATTACCTCTTAAATCAAGGAACAACTGGTTTGAGTGTGGCCTTCGATTTACCAACACAAATTGGATACGATAGCGATCACATCATGAGTGAAGGAGAAGTGGGTAAAGTGGGTGTAGCCATTGATACTTTAAGAGATATAGAAATTCTATTTGATGGTATTAAACTGGAAGACATTACCACCAGTATGACCATCAACGCTACGGCATCAACCCTTTTGGCATTTTATATTGCTTTGGCAAGAAAGCAAGGTGCTGATATCAAAAAGATTTCAGGAACCATACAGAATGATATCTTGAAAGAATATGCAGCTCGTGGTACCTACATTTATCCGCCAAAGCCTAGTATGCGCATCATTACTGATATTTTTGAATATTGCAGCAATGAAGTGCCTAAATGGAATACCATTTCCATTTCAGGTTATCATATTCGTGAGGCAGGAAGTACCGCTGTGCAAGAGATTGCCTTTACATTAGCTAATGCTAAAGCATACAGCTTAGCGGCCATCGAAAAAGGTTTAGATATCAATGTTTTTGGACAAAGACTTTCGTTTTTCTTCAATGCGCATAACAACTTTTTTGAAGAGATAGCCAAGTTTAGAGCAGCCCGTAGAATGTGGGCTAAAATGGCAAAAGAACTAGGCGCAACAAACCCTAAAGCCATGATGCTGCGTTTCCATACACAAACAGGTGGAGCTACTTTGCAAGCGCAACAAGCTGAAAACAACATCATGCGTGTTACCTTGCAGGCCATGGCTGCCGTATTAGGTGGTACACAAAGCTTGCATACCAATGGATTTGACGAGGCTTTGAGTTTGCCTACAGAAAATGCGGCTAGAATTGCCTTACGAACACAACAAATTGTAGCCTACGAAAGTGGGGTAGTGGATACCGTTGACCCCCTAGGAGGTAGCTATTTTATTGAAGAATTAACCAATACCATCGAGGCTGAGGCTTGGAATTATATCCAAAAAATTGATGCCATGGGCGGCAGTGTAAATGCCATTGAGCAAGGGTATATCCAAAAAGAAATAGCAGATGCCAGCTACCGATACCAAAAAGACATTGAGAACAAAGACAAGATAATTGTTGGGGTTAACAATTTCATTAGCGATGCGGTGAATCCCCCAATCTTGAGAGTAGATGATAGCATTAGGGTGCAACAAATTGAAAAACTAAAACAAGTGAAAGCCGAGCGTGACAATGAAAAAGTGAAAGCCGATTTAGCCCGATTGGAGCAAGCTGCCAAAGACGGAAGCAATGTGATGCCAATCATTATTGATGCGGTTGAAAACTATGCGAGTCTAGGTGAAATAGCAGATACCTTTAGAGGTGTATTTGGAGAATATAGAGCTTAGATTGGGTTAGTTCCTTATTGAGTTATTGCGAAATTGATCATTTATGATCTATTTTGATAGATGTTAATTTTACAAGATTTACTTCTCAAAACAATTGAGATTGCTAATATGATAAATTAACATAAATTCCATATTTTGCATGGGTGAAAAAATTCATTCCCATAATTCTTTTATTTGCATTCACGCAATGTCATACACCAAAACCCTATAGCAAGGCTGAGCTTGGTGGTATTCGCATAAACAAAGACTCCTTAAAAATTAGTGATGAAAAAACACATGCCCTTATTCAAACCTATAAGGTGAAGCTAGATAGCTTGATGGGAGAGGTGCTGTGCTATAATGAACAAGACCTAAGCAAGCAATTACCTGAAGGTTCATTAGGCAATATGCTTTGCGATGAATTGATGGTATATGCCAAAGACAAGCTAGAAAAGAAAATAGATTTTTGCCTGTATAACCATGGTGGCATTCGCATTGGGAGCCTTTCAAAAGGAAATATTACAGTAGGTAAAATATACGAATTAGCCCCTTTTGACAATTACCTTGAAGTGGTGGAATTGGACGGAAAATCTTGTAAAAAATTGTTTGATTTGATTGCCCAAAATGGCGGAGCCCCTTGTTCTAAAGAACTTAGAATGAAAATACAAAATAACCAAGCCACCGACATATCCATTAACCAACAAGCATTTGACGTAAATAGAAACTATTTAATTCTTACCAATGACTACGTAGCTGCGGGTGGTGATAAAACGGAACCCATGAAAAATGCCATCAATCGTTATAAGATCAATGTGTTTGTGCGTGATGCCATGATTCAGCACCTTCGAAATAAAGGCAAAAGAAATGAGGCTTTAAAAGCCATGGTGGACGGCAGAATGGAAATCCTTAAATAAGCAAAACATGAGCAGCAGAAAAGACTTTATAAAACAATCGGGAATCTTATTAGGTGGTGCCATGCTAGCAAGCACGCCATTTTACTCATTTGCGGCATCTAAAAGCACTAAAATTAGCATCCTGCATACAAATGATTGGCACAGTCGCATTGAGCCATTTGATAAAAACGACAGGAACAATGCGGGTATGGGCGGTGCTGAATACCGTGCAGCACTGATAAAGAAGATTAGGCAAGAAGAAGAGCATATTTTATTACTAGATGCAGGTGATATTTTCCAAGGCACTCCCTATTTTAATTTTTATGGGGGTGAGCTTGAATACAAACTGATGACCGAAATGGGCTACGATTGCGTTACCCTAGGAAACCATGATTTTGATAATGGCATCAATGGTTTGGTAAAACAAATGCCTTTGGCAGGTTTTGATTTTGTAAATTGCAACTATTCGTTTAATGATACTGAGCTAGAAGGCAAAATTCAACCTTATAAAATTTACCACAAAGGACCAATTAGGATAGGTGTTTTGGGTGTTGGTATAGAATTAAACGGCTTGGTACCCGAGAAATTCTATGGTAAAATAGTGTATAACAATCCCATAGAAAATGCCAATAAAACTGCGGCCTATTTAAAGGAAAAGAAAAAATGCGATTTGGTTATTTGCTTGTCACACTTGGGTAATAAATACGCAGGTGACAAAGTGAGCGATGAGACATTAGCCAAGCAAAGTAAGTACATCGATTTGATTTTAGGTGGGCATACACACACCTTCCTTTCTGAACCGATCATTTACAAAAATGTGGACAACAAAAACGTAATTGTGAACCAAGTGGGCTGGGCAGGACTAAAACTAGGGAAAATAGATTTCATATTTAACGCTGTTAACAATCAACTCACATTGCAAAAACACCAAGCTATCCACATTAGCCCAATTGTTTGATAAATTGTTAACTATCATAGTAGGGATGCTGTAAATCCCTTATTTTATTGGTATCTCGGACGATTTAGATAATTGAGGCTTATCAACATTTAACTATTTTTTTATTCCATTTTGAAAAATTTTTTTTCGATGATTTTTTTAAAATGGTTAAAATCAGTAGGAAATTTTTCTCGATATTTTTTTCAATAGAAATACGTTGAAAAGATTTTTTTATGTAAACTTTTTTATTCACATTTACACTCGAAAAGGTAATAAAAAAGTTATGAGCGAAAAGACATGTGAAGGAGTTTGGAACAACATAATCAAGATAATACAAGACAATGTTCCGCCTCAAAGTTTTAAAACATGGTTTGAACCCATCAAATCAATTAAATTAGACAACAAAGTATTAACCATACAAGTTCCTAGTCAATTCTTTTACGAATGGTTAGAAGAACACTATGTTACATTGTTGAAAAGAGCTTTAAAACAAGAATTGGGAGCGGGCTCCCGTTTAGAGTATAATATTATAGTAGAAAACGCTACCTCCAACTCAGCACCTTATGTAATGAACCTACCGGGTAGCAACAATGCTAAATCGGATAGTCAAAATATTGGTGTGCCTTTAAACCTTAACCCGGGTATCAAAAACCCATTTATCATTCCAGGTTTAAAAAAGGTTAACATCGACTCAAACCTTAACTCAAATCTTACTTTTGATAATTTCATTGAAGGTGATTGTAACAGATTGGCGCGTGCTGCAGGTTTATCTGTAGCTGCTAAGCCAGGTGGAACTTCGTTTAATCCTTTAATGATATTTAGCGAAACGGGCATGGGTAAAACCCATTTGGTGCAAGCCATTGGTAATATGATTAAGCAAAACAGCAAAAACAAAATTGTGTTGTATGTGCCAATCGAAAAGTTTACCAATCAATTTGTTGATTCGGTTAAAAATAACTCAAACCAAGATTTCTTAAACTTCTACCAACAAGTAGATGTGTTGATAGTGGACGATGTTCAGTTTTTAGAAAACAAACAAAAAACACAAGAAATTTTCTTTACCATTTTCAATCACCTTCACCAACAAGGCAAACAACTTATATTAACTAGCGATAGAGCACCTAAAGACCTAAAAGGAATGGACGAGCGCTTGTTGAGTCGCTTCAAATGGGGGCTTTCAGCGGATATTCAAGTACCTGATTTTGAAACACGCCAAGCCATACTTGAGCACATGATGTACAATGATGGTATCAACCTTCATAAAGATGTGGTTGAGTATGTAGCCCATAACATCAATACCAATGTGCGCGAATTACAAGGTGCTTTGGTTAGTTTATTGGCACAAGCTTCGCTTAACCGCAAAGAGGTTACCATTGATTTGGCTAAGCAAATCCTTAAAAACTTTGTTAAAAACAGCTCACGCGAAATTTCGATTGAGTTTATACAAAAATTGGTTTGCGATTATTTCCAAATTCCAGTTGAGCATGTAAAATCAAAAACACGTAAACGTGAGATTGTACAAGCCCGTCAAATCAGTATGTTTTATGCTAAGGATTTAACCAAATCATCGCTTAAAACCATCGGAATGCACTTTGGTGGCCGAGATCACTCAACGGTTATTCATGCTTGCCAAACCGTAAATGATTTAATTGAAACAGACAAAAAATTCAGAGCCGATATTGAAGAAATAGGCAAAAGAATAAAAATGAATTTAGTATAATTTGAAAAGCCAATCAGCGATGATTGGCTTTTTTGTTAAGGTTAAAATAAATGGAATATACAAGCAGTCGAAAGCAAAGAATACAGGTTGTTATTATGTTTAGCATAATTACAATTATATTATACTTATCAATTAAATTTGTCCGTGGTTTGTGTCCCCACAAACCACATTTCGTGAGTATAGAAGGATTGGTGCGGATTGCTATGGAAAAAACAAATCTTTTTTCTGCTATTTTTCAAACTAAGTTAAG
>JBBALJ010000104.1:0-10020 GCA_040403075.1 Bacteroidia bacterium | reverse complement strand
TAAATAATTGGCAAAACTTGTTAAGCAATAACGATGTAAAAAAAATCATTATTGATTCTCTATCTTGGCTTTCTAAAGAAAACAAAGCTTATATACATGGTTTTGTAATCATGCCAAATCATATTCATTTGTTGTGGACTATTAATAATCAGTATCAGGTAAATGAAATAGAAAATACTTTGCTCAAGTATACCGGACATGAATTCAAAAAATACCTCGTATCAAAAAATAGTGAATTGTTGGAAAACTACATTTCAACCCAAAACGACATGGCTTATCATTTTTGGGAAAGAAGAGCAAGAACAATTGAAATAAAAAGTAAAGAAATTGCTATTCAAAAACTGAATTATATTCATAACAACCCTATTCAAGAAAAATGGAAGCTAGTATCTTTGCCAGAAGAATATCAATTTTCATCGGCTAAATATTATGTTTGTTTAGATTCAGAATTTGACTTTGTTGTACACTTTAATGATTTTATTTGAAACAAGAAAGTGGATTGGTGAGGACACCAACCACGGACAAAGTTGCCAAGGCTACATTACCAGTTTACAAGAACTAGCCAAACAAAACGGTAAAATAATAGAATTTAATATTACTGCGCAACCTGAGACAACTTCTATATCTAAGTTAAAGGAATTTTTAAACCAATAATAAAATGAACATAGAATATTTAAAAACTTTGAGAGATAATCCTGCAGATTTTGGTGTGACCATGAATTATACTAATAGGGGTATTCCCTTAACAGAAATAGAACAACTAGAACAAACATGGAACAATGGCAATCCTTTTCCAAAGGCATTAAGGGAATTATTGTTTTTAGCAGGCGATTTTTGTTACGTGTTTAGCTATGGTATTTCTGATACACAACAAGCCCTGCAAGAAAGATGGAGGGAGCAAATGCTGGATGCAGGAAAAACCATAATCAGACCCTTTTATGTAGTGGATACTTGGGGGCCTGATCAGTTTTATTTTGTTTATCTTGATGAAGGGGATAATCCATATATATATGAGGCACTTTCTTATGAAGATTCTTCTATTTGGCTTGAAAGATTAGACGACACTATAAAAAGCATGAGCGAAGATAGAATAGCAAGAGTAAAACGAGGAGAAAATCCTTATTAAAAATATAATTTAACCCACCCTAAAAGTGGGTTATTTTTTTATACAGCAAAGTAACACAAACTGTTTTTACATAATCAATTCATAACATTTTATTATTTCGCTAATATTTGCATTTGGTTTTATAGGCGAAAGTTCCACTAGCATTCTAGCCTTATTTATATTTTCAACAGATGTTGGATTATCCATTAATAGCCGCAAAGCCATAGCTGTTTTCATCGCATTGGCTCTTATGCGTATGGTTTGTTGAGCATATCGGCATGGGTGTAAATGAATGTAACTTTCTTTTGGCAAATAGCGCAATGTCATCAAAGTTTTATCCGAAAGTTCAAAAGTACTAAAACCATTATTTAGTGTAATCCATTGCTGGTACAATTTAGCTTCAAATAATTGTTTGTTTTTTAAATATTGGGTTGTTTCTTCAATGATTTCCTCATTACTTAAAGAGCCCACATACATATCAAAAGTAGATTCTCCCAAGGATTTTATTTGAGGTAAAATGGGTTTTATAGGTTCGTTTTCATGTAAAACAATGAATTGTTTTAAGCTTACTAAATGATGCTTAAGTGCATGAAATATAATTGGCATTTTACAAATGTAATATGGACGTCATAACAATATCTGAATAAAAAATAAATTTATCCTCGCGGGGTGGCCTCAACAACCAAATTAGGGAAGCGATTATCTTCCCAATTCAACTTTAATATGGATGTCGAATTTTCGTTGCTTGCAACAAAAAGTTGGAATTGCAGGACAACAACTAAGGACATAAGAATATCAATTTTCATCGGTTAAATATTATGTTTGTTTAGATTCAGAGTTTGACTTTATTGTTCACTTTAATGATTTTATTTGAAACAAGAAAGTGGATTGGTGAGGATACCAACCAGGGACACAAAGGACGCCTGCAACGGCAAATTCTTATGAACTCCATCATCCCCAAACCTGAAATAATATAGTTTTTGTAAAACCAATTTCAGCCTTAGATTTGTTTCAAAAATTATGACGATGACATCCGAATTGATATTGAAGGCTTTATCTACGGTTCAAGAACCCGATTTGCATAAAGACTTAGTAACCCTCAATATGATTAAAGATATTGAGATAGAAGGCAATCACGTGAAGTTTCAGGTGGTATTAACCACCCCAGCTTGCCCGCTTAAAGAGAAAATAGAAAAAGATTGTATTGAAGCTATTCATACCTTGGTATCGGCTGAGGCCATTGTTACGGTGGAGATGACAGCCAATGTAAATAGCAACCGCCAAGACAAATTGATATTGCCCGGTGTAAGAAACATGATAGCTGTGGCCAGTGGAAAAGGTGGTGTAGGTAAATCTACCTTGGCTAGTAATTTGGCTATGGCCTTGTCATTGCAAGGAGCTAAGGTGGGTTTGTTGGATGCAGATATTTATGGCCCTTCTATTCCTACCATGTTTGGGGTAAATGAAATGCCTATGATGAGGAATGTGGATGGCAAAGAATTGATGGTGCCCATCGAAAAGCATGGCATTAAGTTATTGTCCATTGGCTTTTTAATTGAACCTGGTCAAGCAGTTGTATGGCGTGGTCCTATGGTATCATCGGCATTGCGTCAGTTTGTAAATGATGTGGATTGGGGCGAATTGGATTATTTGATTTTAGACCTTCCTCCCGGAACGGGAGATATACACCTAACAATGATTCAGATTGTACCTATCACAGGTGTGGTGATGGTTACAACTCCACAAGAGGTGGCTTTGGCTGATGCCTATAAAGGTGCTTCCATGTTTGGTTTAGGTGCTGAGAAAATTCCAATCTTAGGTGTAGTTGAAAACATGTCTTATTTTACCCCTGAAGAATTACCTGAGAATAAATATTACCTGTTTGGTAGAGACGGAGGCAAACGTATGGCAGAAAGTTTAAACGTGCCATTCTTGGGTGAAGTGCCTATCTATATGTCTATTCGTGAGGGCGGAGATAGTGGTATACCCGCGGTGATGATAGAAAATTCGGTTGCCCAAAAAACCTATTTTGAATTGGCGCAAAGTGTGGCCAGACAAGTAGCTATGCAGAATGCAGCAAAAAATGTAGCCGAAGCATAGATATTTGTTTATATTTGATAGTGAAAATGAATACCGAACTAAACGAAAAAATCGAAATCGCACTAAATTGCATGAGGCCTTTTCTGCAAGCAGATGGGGGAGATGTGGAGCTGGTTGAAGTAACAGATGACATGGAAGTAAGATTGCGTTTAAAAGGCAGTTGCAGCAGTTGCGATATCAGCCATATTACATTGAAAGCGGGTATTGAAAATGGTATTAAAAATGCCGTTCCTCAAGTGCGCAATGTGGTAGCGATTGATTAGTTAACTTTTATTTCAATCAATTTTTTGCATGAAAAATTTTCTTTTAATACCATTTCTCCTATTTGCTTTTAGCAATCTCCAAGCTCAAATCCTTAAAGTTACACCTACTAATCCTACTACGGATGATTCAGTTACCATTGTTTATGATGCAAGAGAAGGAAACAAAGGGGTACTTAATTTAAATGGACAAGTTTATATCCATTGTGGTTTGATAACCACACAAAGCAACAATAGTAGTGATTGGAAAAATGTGGCTACCAAATGGGCTAAAGATGATACCCTTGCTCGTATGAACAGATTAGATAGTAACAGGTATTGGATTGGTTTTAATATTCGCAAGTTCTTTAATGTTTTACCTACACAACAAGTACTTAGACTTGCCATGCTCTTTCGTAATGTGGATGGAAGTAAAGTAGGTCGTTCTTCTTCTAACAATGATATTTTTTATGATATCAATATCCTTACACCAGGCAATTATGTATCGCATAGCATCGGCCCTGATGGCCTATCCATAAAGGCAAGTAATGGTGATTTGCAAATACAAAAACATGTTTCTGATATTATTAAAGTGTCTTTTATGCCAACTGGAATTGCATCTAGAGATAGCAATATCTTATTGGATAATAATAGCACATCTGCCTTTACATCAGTAGATGACTATTTAAGTTATTTGCTTCTTAAAACAACTTCTGGAACTACCCTTAAAATACAAAAATATCCTTTACGCATAAGTTATTTAGATAAAGGATTAACGGCTAAATTTACCGAACGAACAGGTATCTATTACCAATATGGAAAATGGGGTGTTTCGTTTGATGTGAGTGGCACTGAAGCCTTTTATGGCACAGGCTCTCGAGCTATTGATTTAAATCTGAGAGGCAAATCATTTAGTACATATAATCAGGCCAATTATGGCTATAGTTTTGGCACACAAACACTCAATATCAATGTGCCTTTTGTTCTATCGAGTAATTTGTATGGATTGTTTTTTAATAATTTCAGTGCAGGTAATTTTAACATAGCCAATGCAGATAGCACATTGCTTCAATACGCATGTGATACCTTGCCATTAAGTTATTTCATCTTCGGAGGAAATTCAATGGAAAGCATCCTAAATAAATATACTTTGCTTACTGGTAGGCAACCTTTGCCACCTCGTTGGACATTGGGTTATATCCAATCCAAATATGGTTACCAAAATGAAACAGAAGCTAGAAACATTGTTTCTCAATTGCAGACTGCCAATTTTCCTTTGGATGGTCTTGTTTTAGATTTGTATTGGTTTGGCTCAGCTTCAAAAATGGGCAACTTAGATTGGGATAGAAGCAAGTGGACGAATCCTGTTAAAATGATGAGTGATTTCAGGCAATCAGGCGTTAAAACCATTCTGATTACTGAACCTTATTTTACCACACAAAGTTCAAACTATGCTGCAGCAAATTCTCTCAATTATTTTGCTAAAAACAAGAGCAGCCAATCTTATGTGATGAATGATTTTTGGGCAGGCTCAGCCTCACTGCTAGACATATACAAACCAGATGCTCAAAATTGGATGTGGCAATTTTATAAGTCTCGAGTAGACGAAGGTGTAGATGGTTGGTGGAGCGACTTAGGTGAGCCTGAAAAACACCCTGATGACATGGTGCATACCAATGGCAAAGCCCGTTTGGTGCATAACCTTTATAGTTTTTATTGGGCCGATTTACTCAAAAGAAAATTTGATAGTATTTATCCCAATAAGCGTTTGTTTAACCTCATACGTTCTGGTTTTGCAGGTAGTCAAAGGTTTGGTGCTATTCCTTGGAGTGGCGACATACAAAGAAGTTGGGATGGTTTAAAAGCACAAGTCCCTTTGATGTTAAATAGTAGTATGAGTGGCCTAGCCTATATGCACAGCGATGCTGGAGGCTTTACTGGAGGTGGACAGAATGAAGAGTTGTATGTGCGTTGGTTACAGTTTGCAGCATTTGCTCCAATCATGCGAGCCCATGGAGAAGGTGTTCCTTCCGAGCCAGTTTTTTATTCAAGCATTGCACAAGCCATCATCCGAAATTTTGTCAATCTTCGATATTCGCTTTTGCCTTATAACTATTCTTTGGCTTATAGCAATAGCATCGAAGGTAAACCACTTGCAATGTCTATGAGTTATTTTGAACCTCAAAACGCGCTAACTTATAACCTTTCAGACCAATATTATTGGGGTGATAATATCCTTGTTGCTCCGGTATTGCAGTCGGGTATTAGCACAAGAAGTGTGTTTTTGCCTGCTGGTGAATGGTACGATTATTTCAACAAAACATGGGTTGATGGAGGACAAACTATCAACAGAAATGTGAGCTTAAATGATATTCCATTATACATTAGAGGAGGGTCTATCATACCCATGCAAAACCCAAGAATGAGTACCGATTTTATGAGCACTGATACCTTGAATTTTGTTTATTATTATTCTGAGAAATTGTCATCGTTTGAAGGTTTGGTAAATGGAAAAACAAGGGTATATGAGGATAATGGATATGATACAAAGCCACAGATGGGACTGATTGATGTGTATAGTGCTGGAAATGCTTCAGTGGCTAAAAAACTAGATATCCAAATCACAACAGATTCTGCTTATTCATTCTTTACAAAGCCACTTAAGTTTATAGAATTTAAAGTCCAACGAGTAAATAAGAACTACCGAAATGTGGTATTAATAAAACCGAATGGAAGCATATTATGCAGTTTGAAAAGAGTGTTTAGCATGAATGATTATCTTTCAACTGATTCATCATTCTATTACGAAGGCAATTCCAATTTACTTTTACACTTTAATTGGTATCCTAAATTATCACTCACTATTTCAATCAATGATGATTCAACTTCAATTACTACTAGCTCGAATAAGGTACCAGATTTTGCTATTGAAAAAGTGTTTCCAAATCCAGCCAAAGAAAAGTTGAATGTTGATATACAAATCATGGAAAATGCAACTTATAAAATGGAATTATTTGACATGAATGGAAAGATGATTAGCAATGTTGAGCATCTGTTATTAAAGGGATTTCAATCACCTGAATTTATTTTGCCAAATGGATTGAATAAAGGAATTTACCTTTTCAAAATCACTTCTGATAATACTGTTTTTGTAAAGAAAGTGATAATTGAATAATCTTAAGGTTCAATATTTTCTAAGCTTATTTCTTCATCGCCTTTTTGATAAGGCAAATAGGTCATGATAAGTTGAAACATTTCATCAGTGGTTTTCATACTACCATTTCGTTCAATTATAACTTGTGGTGGACTGAAAGGGTTGTTTGGGTTGTTGGATGTATTGTCATATACTCCTTCTACATAAATAGTACTACCCCTAGGAATATGTATCATGGTTTTAGGTTGGTAAAAATATTGCCATCTAAAGTCCCAATTATGAATTCTTACCAATCTGATGGTATCTCCACTAGGTTTGATGGCATAAGCCCAAAATTTCTTTCCAATCAAGTGCATATGCGGCACAATGGTTAATACAGAAATGTCCTCTGGAATATCGGCTTTGATATGAAAAGTTTTTACTGTTTCAGGTTGAACTACCAATTTGGGTTCAACGGGTGCTATACCCAATGTACCCATTTGAAACTCTTGCACAGGTCGTTTTGGTGGGGTAGGAGAGAAGTAAATATTAAAATAAGAAGAATCGATATCATTTTTTGGACTTGGCCCAAAGTGCATATCATTTAAATACAAGGCACCTTTCTTGCTCAGTTTGTAACCTCCAATTTCTTTAGGATAGAAGCTAAATTGAGAGCCGGGTAAATAATTACATACACTTGGAGACATAGCAGGATAAGTACCATCATCTTGCAAAATGCCTAGTTCTTTATGAATGGTTTGGCTATTGCTTTGGTCTTGGTTTACCCAATTTTTTCCTTCAATTACATTTCTTTTTTTACCATCTTCAAACTGAATTAAATGCACATTCACATGATGCACCAATCGTTTGTTGCCTGCAACATATTCAATGGCCCTTACAAATGTATCATGAGGTAATTCATATGGTAATTTACAAACCAAAAACATGTCCATATTGTTTCCTATCACCTTTATCTTTTCAGGAAAGCGAATGACCATATCTGCTTTGCCTAATCTCAATTCCTTTCTTAGAATGTCAGGCTTTTCGAGTTTTGAAGTATCGCCTGCAATTGCTCCTTCAGCTACCCATGTTTTAATGGTTTCTATTTGTTCCTGACTCAAAACCATTTCATTGGCAAAATGTGTGTAGGATGCGTCTGCAGGCCATGGGGGCATAATTCTATTCTCGGTGATATAAGCAATAAGTTTGGCTTTGCTTTTTACATCTTGATAAGTAAGCAGGTTGAATGGTCCAGCTTCCCCATCAATATGGCATTTGCTACAATTTTTATGAATGATTGGGGCTATATCATCTGCAAAGTTGATGGTCTTTTTTTTATCTGAGCAAGTGATAAATGTTTGACATAATAGAAGTAAACAAAGGATTAATTGAATGGCATTTTTATAGTATTTACATACATCGTAAGCGTCATTTCGAGCGCAGCGAAGTAATCTTAGGGGAGAGATTGCTTCACCAATGGTTCGCAATGACGCATAGCTAACTTTAATAGCTTTATAAAAACACTTTACTCTATATAACATCCTACAGCTTTGGTTTTAGTAGTTTTAATCTTTTGCTTTTTGTCAATGGCATTTAAAGCATCAAGCAAATTATGTTCTGTAATAACTTTTCTTTTACGACTTAACTCATAAGCCCAATTGTCAATTCTACCGCTGTATAATGTCTCTTGAGACTTTCCTAACACAAATACTTCAGGAGTTATGGTTGCACCTAATAGCTGGGCAAAAGCAGCTTTGGTATCCATATAAACGGGGATATTTAACTTATATTCTTTGATAAAGCTTTTGACTTGTGTTTTATTAAAATATGTTCCCGAAACAATTACCAAAAATCTAAAACCTTTACTTTCAAATTGGCTTTTTAGTTGGTTTATATTTAAAGAATAGCTTTGACACAAAGGACATTCTGGTGATAAAAAATAGATGACAGTAGCCTTGTAATTTGAATAGTTGTTTATAGAAATCCTCTTTGATTCTAATGTTTCAATCTGAATTTTTTCAACACTTCCCAGTTGAGGAAGCCATAAGAGTGAAAGTATAAGAAGAATGGATTTCACTTATTCAAATAGTATCATGTTTAGTAAAACTCTTATAGGGTTTTGCCCTATAAGAGTGAAATTTTTTTATCCTATAAAAAAGGAATTTTTACCACTTTGGCTTTGATGGCTTTATCACGGATTTCAATGAAGATTTCTGTATCAACTTTTGAGAAGGCAGTGCTTACATAACCCATTCCAATACCCTTGTTTAGGCTTGGTGATTGTGTTCCTGAAGTTACTTCGCCAATCGTATTTCCTTCTGCATCTTTTATCATATAATGTTGACGAGGGATACCTCTTTCAATCATTTCAAAGCCTACTAATTTTTTAGTAGCACCATTGTCTTTAATGGCTTTATGATACTCATGGTTAATGAATGGTTTGGTGAATTTGGTAATCCATCCTAAACCAGCTTCAATAGGAGAGGTGGTATCATTGATATCATTTCCATATAAACAGAAACCTTTTTCTAAACGTAATGTATCTCTGGCACCTAGGCCAGTAGGCATGATGTCAAATTCTTTACCTGCCTCAAAAATAGCATCCCACATTTTGCGAGCATCTTTGTTCCAAACATAAATCTCAAATCCACCTGCACCTGTATAACCCGTATTTGAAATGATTACATCTTCGCAACCTGCCATGGCACCACCACAAAAAGTGTAATATTCCATTGCACTCAGGTTTACATCTGTTAATTTTTGTAACACTTTAATAGCATTTGGTCCTTGAACAGCTAATAAACTCATGTCATCACTCATGTTTTTCATCTCCACACCAAAGGTGTTGTGTTGGCTAATCCAATTCCAATCTTTTTCAATGTTTGAAGCATTTACTACCAAATAGTATTCGTTTTCGTTCCAACGATACACCAACAAATCATCTACGATTCCACCTTCGTTGTTTGGTAGGCAACTGTATTGCACTTTACCATCTGTAAGTTTACTAGCATCATTAGATGTTACTAATTGAATTAACTCTAATGCCTTTTCACCTTTAAGCATGAACTCGCCCATGTGGCTTACATCAAAAACACCTACACTGTTGCGTACAGCATTGTGTTCTTGAATTAAATTATTGTAAAGCACGGGCATATTATACCCTGCAAATTCAATCATTTTCGCGCCAAGCGAAACGTGTAAGTCATTAAGTGCTACGTATTTCATCTCTATTGTAAGTGTTTATTTGAAACAAATAAAACAATAAATTGAGAGAGTACCATATTATTTACAGAAATCAGTTAATTGGTGTATAGAAAATATGACTGTGATTTAAAAATAGCAAGTCAATATGACCGCTTATCAAGCAAGGTGTTAAATAGTGATGCAACGTCATCCTATGTTTGTGAACTGTTAATTAAAAAGAAAAGAATGCTATTTTATTT
>JBBALJ010000103.1:0-10143 GCA_040403075.1 Bacteroidia bacterium | reverse complement strand
CTAATAATCTCAATGGTTGTAGAAGATTTGAGCATTAATAATGTCTATTAAGCCTCAATTTATTAGCCTGATTTGTAAATTTATACAATTCAATTGTAAATTTAGCGCAACTGCATTTGGAAAATTCAAAACTAAAAATAAGTTTGTAGTACTATATCTACAATAAAAACGACTATAAGTTCACAAATAAATAACACTTATAAGTTTGATTTATTATAGAGAGTTTTGTTAAGGAAAAATTAACATTTATAGGTATGATTTACGTCAATTTTTACAAACAGCGACATCGCTTAAATGCTTATTTTGCTGTTCGTATCGGTCAAGTCGCTGTTTGAATAAATTTTTAGCGTATGTTCAACATAAATAATAATTTGCTTATGACAATAATCAATTGAAATCAAAGAATAATTAAACAAATAAAACCAAAAACCAAATAAACAATTATGACAAAAACAATTACAAAACGAAGGTCTCTGACGATGCTCAGGACTCTAGCTTCCACGGTAATTTTATTACTACTGCTTGGAACGAATCTCCTCTATGGCCAAAGTACGGCCAATTACACCTTTTCAACCTCTACAAGTGGATCCTTGGCTTTAGATGCTAATGGTAACACTGTAGATATGTCAACTGGTGCAACTGCATTAGTTGCAACTGGAGTTGATGAAGGCGCTTCAGTTGTTAATAATATAGGTTTTAACTTCACATTGATGGGGGTAACTTATACTCAGTTCTCAGCCTCTTCTAATGGGGTTATGCAGCTTGGAAGTACTGCTGTCGGAACAGCTACTTACATTGCCAGTGGAGGTACTGTTGCTTCTCCAAGAATCGCTGCTTGGGGTTCTGATGCAACAACTACTACAAACGGTGTGCGTTCTAAAGTTATTGGAACCTCTCCAAATCGTTGTTTAGTTATAGAGAATAATGCTTTCTTAAACTATCAATCAACTATTAATCCTTGTCAATTTCAAATAAGACTTTATGAATCTACTGGAGTTATTGAATTTGTTTATGGTTCAATGACTGCTGGCACAATTGTAAGTGCTGGCTCTATTGGTTTTTCTGTAGGAACAGCAACAAATACATTGGCTTCAATTACCAATAGTACTAATGCTGTAAGTTTAACAACTTTTGCAGCAAATACACCAACAGCAAGTGTTGCAGTAACTAACTTAAATTCAGCTTCAAATGGTTCAAGAAGAGTTTATACTTTTACACCACCGGCAGCTACTGCTGCTAGCAATTTGGCAATTTCAAATATAGGTGCAGGCGGAATGACCTTAAATTGGACTGCAGGTACAACTGCAAATCATTTAGTTTACCGTTCATTAGATAATGTTACTTATACATTGGTAGCTACATTGCCAATTGCAACTACTAATTATGTTGCTACTGGATTAAATCCAAATACACTTTATTATTGGAACGTGGTTGCTACTTCAGAAGGTTCTGCTTCTGCAGCAGTAAATGCAAGTGCTACTACCTCTACACCAACATTATCAGGTACAAAAACTGTTTGTCCTTCTGGTTGTGATTATGCAAACTTAACAACTGCAACAGCAGATTTAGCTTCACAAGGCTTATTAGGCCCAGTTGTTTTGGAGTTAGCTCCTTCTTATGTAAGCTCAACAGAAACTTTTCCTATTACCTTCTCTAATTTCCCTGGCTTAAATGCTACCAATACATTAAGAGTTACAGTTAATTCTGGCGCTACGGCTTTAAGCATAGCCAACACGGCCACCACAGGTACTGCTCAAACAATTGATATGAATGGCACTAGCTATGTTACCATAGATGGTCGTCCTGGTTCTACAGGAACTACTTCTCAATTAAGTATTTCAAGTGCTAATCCTGGTATTCAAACCATTCGATACATTAATGGTGCAAATAACAATACCCTTACTTATGCAACTGTTACTGGTGTTAACGTTTCTACTACCCTTTATGGCGTCATAGCTTTCTTAGGTACAACTGGCACTACTACTGCTTCTGGTAATAGATTTAATACTATTTCATATTGTAACATTGGTGCAGGTGCAACAGCGCCTTTAAAAGGTATTTTCTCTGCAGGTCAATCTGCAACCATTTTAAATGACTTTAACAATGTTTTAAATTGTAATTTTATTGATATTTTTAATGTTACAGCTGCAAGCACTCAAAACTGTTTAGCAATTGATTTATCAGGTACTAATAATTCTGATTGGACAATTACAAGTAATAGTTTCTATTTAACTACTGCTAGAGCTAGTACAGCTGGTTCTATCCTTCACATTGGTGTTTTCACTGGCGGAGGAAATGGTTATAATATTAGCAATAACTATTTTGGGGGAACTGGACCACTTTGTACTGGAACATGGACAGTTAATGGTACAGCTACCGCTTATAGATATAATGCAATACAGGTAAATGGTGGAACACTAAGAACTTCAAACATTCAAGGTAACACCATTTCAGGTTTTGATATCGTAAGTACTTCTACAGGCTCAACAACAAATCCTGTTTTAGCTGGTATTTTAGTAAGTGCTGGAAATGTAAATATTGGAAATATCACACCTAACATAATTGGAAGTTCATCTGCTGTTGATAATATGATTGTTCGTAATACAGCTAGTATCACTACAAATGGTGCGGGTGTGGCAGGTATAGGTTGTACATCTACAGGTATTATTAATATACAAAACAATGTTATGGGTGGTATGACTTGTGCAAGTGCATCGGCAACTATTGCAGGTAATGTTTGTGGTATTTATAACACAGGTGGTACAGGTAGAAAAGTAATTTCTGGAAATACCATTGGAGGTAGCTTCTCAAACAGTTTTAGAGCTGGTACGAGTGGTCTTTCAACAACTGGGGCAAGTGCAGTTTCTGGTATAGCTAATACAGGTACTCCTGTGATTGTTATGTCTGGAAATACATTGTCAAATTATGTAGCATACGGAACAACTGGTGTTACTGCCATTCGAGGTATCACTACGAGTGCAGGAACGGATACAATTGCTAACAATACTTTTTCAAATTTCAGTACAAATGGTGCTGGTTCTGTAATGGGTATTGCAAGTAGTGCAACTACTGCTGCAATTGATATTACTAGAAACAGCATGAATAATTTTACTGTTGTAAATGCTTCTGGTTCTGCAAGAGGTATTCAAATCTCTGCGGCATTAGCTACTCCGCGTGTTGCTTATAACTTTATCCAAGGTATTAGTGCACCATCTTCAAATGGTAATGCTATGATTATGGGTATAGATATTGGACATGCAGTTGCTCAGAATATTTATAACAATACTGTTGTTTTAGGTACATCATCAACTCCATTAACAGGTGTCACCAATTTTGGTGTAATAGGTATCAGTTATAACACAGGTACAACAGACCTTAGAAATAATATTATTTATGTAAATGCAACCGCAGCCGGAACCGGTATTAATGCAGCTTTAAGAAGAGCTACAACAGGTACTAATGGAACTGCTCCTGCAAATTTTGCTAATACATCTAATAATAATGTGTATTACGTTCCACAAGCGGACTTTAACTTCATTTATACTGAAGGTACAACTGCTAATAGAACTACTGTTGTTAATTCATACCACAATTGTGCATCTTGCACAAATACGGGTGTAACAACTGCTCCTGTTGTGGATGTGAATTTTAATAATAGTTGTTCAAGATACAAAGCATTTTTGGGAGCATCAAGTTCTCGTGGTGCTAGTTCGTTTTACGAAAATGTAACTTTTACAGGTGGTTCTACCATTCCTAATAATTTAATTCCTGCTCCAACGGGTGTAACATTTTTATTGAATGCCGGACAAACTGGAACAGGATTAACAACTGACTATTTTGGAAACGCAGTTAGTTCGACTACACCAGATATTGGTGCTGCTGAATTTAATTCAGGTAGCACTGTAGATGCAACTGCTCCTAATATTACTTTTACTGCTATTCCAGCTACGGCATGTGCATCAAATCCAACATTAACTGCAACTATTACAGATGCAAGTGGTGTTGATTTTGCAACGAATCCTCCAAGAGTTTATTATAGATACTCAACTGATGCTGTTACTGGTTTAGCTTCGGCTAACAACAATACAGTGGGAGGTTGGAAGTTTGTTACAGCTTCAAGTCAGGTAGGTAATAATTTCAACTTTACACTTGATTATAGTTTGTTGAATACCACTGTTGCTGCTGCCACGGTAATTCAATATTTTGTGGTTGCTCAAGATTTAGCATCAACACCAAATGTAAAATTAGCAACTGTTGGCTTGGCATCTGGATTTTGCCCTGCATCAGTAGCTTTAGCTTCTGGTGCATTCCCAATTGTGGCTTCTCCAACGGTTAGTAGCTATACCATTTCAGCTGCACCAACCATTACTTTAACTACCGTTAAAACAGAAAATTGTACTGGTGGAGCTGCTTTAACTTTAAGTGGTTCTGACGGCAGAGCTAGTTACGATTGGCAGCGTTCAACGTTTTCAAACCCTACTTGGACAAGTTATTCGCCACAACCTACTATGGTTACCAGTACTTCTTATATTACAGGAGCTTTAAATGCAACTACCAACAACAATGATATCGTTCGTTTAGTTGCTACATGTCCTGGTGCTGGTGCTCCATTGTTTACCTCAACTCAAGATACTATTAAAAACTTAGTTGATTGCCAGTTTACAGTTGCTAGAAGCACAGGTAATACCTATTCTTCAATAATGACTACTGGTAATACTTATACTGCACTGACATCAGCAGATGATTCAAAAACTAACAATATTTCTTTATTAGGTACTACTTTTAAATATAGAGGTGCTGTAGTTAGAGGATTTTATGCTACAACTAATGGTTGGATGACTTTTGATACCACTCAAACTAGTAATACTTATACTAATGATTTAACAACATTAAGATGGGTTATTGCACCTTTTTGGGATGATTTGGTTTTGAAAGGTAATTCGCTTACTAATCAAAATATATGTATGAGATACCAAGTAATTGGTACATTAGGTAGTGGTACTGCTGATATTGTTATAGAATGGGCTGAAATGGAGAGATTTCTTTTCCCAGCTCCAAACTTGAATTTCCAAGTAGTATTGCATGAACTTGATAATTCAATTGACATTAACTACGGTAATATGCAATTATTTGATGGTAGTTCTACAACTGGTGTCTTCACTTACAGTGTAGGTCTTAATGGTAATACATCTTCTACAGTTAGTTTAGACCAAAGGATGTTGCAACAAAACACCAACACTAATTTCTTTACATCCGCTCAACAGCAAAACTTAGCAATTTCGCCTGACTGTTATAGTAGGTTAAGATTTGTACCAGCTTCAACATATTCAGGAACTGCTCCAACTATTGGTGCCCCTGCAAACAACGAACCTGGCACTGCTACAACTTTAACAGTTAATCCAACACCTTGTACTTTGTTCTGTGGTAATATATACACCAGTTTAAATGCAACAGCTACTTCGGGTGTTACTGCTTGTTCGGCTACCACCCCTGGTGTGGCTGATGATGATGTTTATTTCTCTTTCACAACCACTGTGGCTCCACAATATCAAATAACTGTTACACCTTCATTATCTTATGATGCTGTGGTGCAAATTCTTAATTCATCAATGACTCCAGTGGCTTGTATTAACGCTGGTGGTCAAGGTATTCAAGAAACAGTTGCTGCTTTGGCTTTAACTTCAGGTACATACTATGTAAGAGTGTATGATGCTGCAACTGGTGCTTCAGGTTCTGGAGAATTTGCTATTTGTGTGAGTGAGGTTATTCCTCCTCCATCAAATGATAATGTTTCGGGTGCAACCAATTTAACAGTTGGTACTACATGTGTGCCAACTAACAGTCCTCTTCCTAATATATTAGCAGCAACTGCTTCTCCTCAATCAGCATGTTCCGGTACTGCTGACGATGACGTTTGGTATAAATTTACTGCAACCAGTTCTGGAATCAATGTAACTGTTAATGGGGTTTCAACTTACAACCCTGTAATGCAAATTTTTAGTGATTCTGGTATTACCCAAATTGCTTGTCAAAACAATACAGGTAATGGTGGTCAAGAAACATACAGTGCAACTAATTTCACTGCAGGTCAAGTTTATTATGTACGTGTTTATCATGCAGGTAACGGTGTTGCCAATGGCAATTTTAACATTTGTGTATTTGCAAATGTACCTACTTGTACCACTAAAATTTCTCCAGCTTCTGGTGCTTCATTAATTTCTGGTGCTAGTTTGTCTTGGAATGCTGCTACTTATGCTGCAGGATATGATGTATATTTAGATATCGTAAATCCACCTGTAACATTGGTTTCTGCTAACCAAGTAGCTACTAGTTATGCCACTTCAGGCTTAAACGGTAGTACAGTTTACTATTGGATGGTTGTGCCTAAAAACGCTGCAGGTGCTGCTTCAGGATGTACTGTAGATTCATTCTCAACCAATCCTCCTCCAATTATTCCTTTGCCTACTTCACCTACAGTTGGTTCAACAACTAGAGTTGCTTCTAACCTAGTTTTAAGTTGGCCTGCTTCACCTGGTGCTGCTGGTTATGATGTATATTTTAACAATGGTACATCAGCTAATAATTTAGTTTCAGCTAGTCAAACGGCCTTAACTTATACTGTTACATCTATTTCTGCTCCTGATGTATATGCTTGGAAAGTAGTTCCATTTAACGCTAATGGTTACGCCATAGGTGCAATTGATTGGATTTTCTACGATTCATTGCCTTCAGGCCCTAGCACCCCAATTACGCCTGTTATTGGTAGTACAACAACACGCGACTCTGCTGTTGTTTTAAGTTGGTTAACTGTTAATGGTGCAACTGGATATGATGTGTATTTGGATGCTGGAACAGGAACTGCAAGTAATATAGTTTCAATCAATCAACCTGGTACAACATACACTACCTCTTCAATAGGTGTTGGTAGTTATACTTGGAGAGTGGTTCCAAAAAATGCTAATGGTGGTGTTTCTTCACCTGATTGGTCATTTACCGTGGATTTACCTTCTTGTATTACCAATCCAACTGCGCCTACTAATAATTCAGTTCAGTGTTTAACTACACTTCGTCCTTTAAGCTGGACTGCAGTAGCAGGTGCTAGAGGATACAATGTATATATCAATGGTACTTTGGTTTCAACACAAACGGGTACTTCATATTCAATCACAGGAGCAACTGCGGGTTCTTATACTTGGAAAGTTGAACCATTTAATAACAATGGTACTCCTTCAGGATGTTCAACTTGGAATTATTCAATTACATTCCCTAGTTTGGCTTCAACCACACCAGCAACACGTTGTGGTGCAGGTTCTGTAACTGTTTCGGCTACTCCTTCAGTTCCTACTGATAGTATTGTTTGGTACTCTGCAATGTCTGGTGGTCAGCCTTTGGCTTATGGCCAAAACTATACTGCTACTGTTAATGGAGACTCAAACTTCTATGTGGCTGAAATGGACCCAACTTCATTCAGTATTCAGAATGGTTTAGGACTTGATGTATCAGGTACTACTGTTGCTGCAATGGGAACTGGCTTTACAGCACAGAGAGGTATCGTATTTACAGCTACTTCTGATTTTACTTTAAATACAGCTCAGTATTATTCTTTAACTACAAGTGTTACTAATACTGTAACAGTTACTTTGGTTAATCATGTTACAGGTGCTACACTTCAAACACTATCACTTCCTGTAGTGCAAGGTGCAACAGCAGGTTGGTATACCATGAATTTGAATTTAAATATCTCTGCAGGTGTAACATATAGATTGTTAGCCAGCTTCTCTCAAGTTGTATCACGTTATGCTACGGGCGCAAATTACGCTTCAGCCCAATTCAATAATTTGGGTACTTTTGGAACGATTACAAGTGGTTATGATGGAGCTGTTAATGCAACTTCCTACAACTATTTCCATAATATTTCTGCCACTGGTACTGGATGTTTTGGTAACAGACAAGCTGTTGCTGTAACTGTAAATCCTTCAACTGCTATTTCAGCAGGTACAGGCACAACCATTTGTCAAGGAGGAACAGGTACTACATTAAATGCTTCTTCTTCAGACCCTACTTTTGTTTACACTTGGTCTCCTTCAACTGGTTTATCAACCACTTCAGGTGCATCTCCTGTTGCTAATCCTTCTTCAACTACATTGTACACTGCCCGTGGTACAAATTCTGTAGGATGTATTTCTACAGATACAGTAAGAGTAAGAGTAAGTTTAGCTCCATCAACGCCTGTGGTTGCACCTAGTGCTCCTGCGATTTGTGCGGGTGTGTCTTTACCATTAGAAATTCAAGCTGGTGCTATTATTACTTTGGGAACTGCAACAACTACAACAGCTGGCATGGGTATTACACCATACAGTGCATTTTATGAAGGTTCAAGAGAGCAATACTTAATCACTGCTGCTGAATTAAACGCTATGGGTTTTTCAGGTGCAGGTAATATTTCAGCACTTTCATTTAATGTAACTACTACAAGTGCATACAACCAAACAGATTTTAAAATCAGTATGGGTTTAACTTCTGCAACATCAATGACAGGTTATGTAACGCCAATAGGTGGTTCATTAACCCCAGTTTATGGCCCAGTGTTATTAACGCCTCCACCAGTAGGTTTAAATAAATATACATTTAACTCTCCATTTGCTTGGGATGGTGTTTCTAATATTGTAGTAGATGTTTGTCATGATAATGACATAAACAATACTTGTGCAATTTGTTATGGTACTTCAGGCACTGTGGCTGCTTCAACCACAGCCTTCCTTTCAACTTTTGGTTCTTATTCTGACAATGTTCAGTCTTGTGGAGTACAAGCTGCTATAACTGCAAATGGTTCTGTAAGACCTGATATGGTATTTGATTTTGTTGGAAATTCAGGTGCTGTTTGGACTTCAAACACATCTCCATTAAATCTTTACCTTGACTCAGCTGCAACCAATCCTTATGCAGGTACTGTTGAGACAAAAGTTTATGTAAAAGCATTTGCTACCCAAACATACACAGTTACAGCTACCAATGCTGCTAGTTGTAGTTCATCATCAAATGTTACGGTTACTATTAATACAGCACCTTCAGCACCGTCTAATTTTGCTATATCGAATGTAACTAGTACATCTTTTGATTTGAATTGGAATGCAACTACAAATACATCAGATTATTTAGTTGATGTTTCAAGTGATCCTGCGTTTTCTACTTTTGTAAGTGGATACAATGGATTGTCATTATTTACTACAAGTGCATCAGTAGCAGGTTTAACACCTGGTACAGTTTATTATGCAAGAGTTAGAGCTCGTAATTCGTGTTTCTCTTCTTCAAACTCTTCTGCTTCAGTATTAATGAGACCTAGCGCACCTATTAACCTTTTCGCAAATTCGGTAACATCTTCTGGATATACCGCTAATTGGACAGGTTCATTTGGAGCTACTAGTTATTTGTTAGATGTATCTACAAATATAACTTTCAGTTCTTTTGTGAGTGGTTATAGTGGATTATCGGTATCTGGTTCAAATCAAGCTGTAAGCGGTTTGTCTCAAGGAACTAAATACTTCTACAGATTACGTTCTGTAAATGCTACAGGTAACTCAGCATTTTCATTAATCGACTCAGTGACTACTGGTACAAATACTGTATCTATAAGTTTAAAAGCATATTTACAAGGATTGTATACAGGTAGCGGAACTATGATAGCAGCTCCTTTTGCAGCCAATGGGGTTACATCAATGTTAATTGCAGATACCATAACGGTTCAATTGAATAATGCAGCTACTGGTGCACTTGCTTATACAGCAACTGCTACTTTAAGTACTACAGGTATAGCTAATGTTACTTTCCCTGGAGGAGCGATTGGTAATAATTATTATATTACAATTAAACATCGTAATTCAATAGCAACCGCAACTCTTGCTGGTATGACAATTGGAGCAACTGGTAATAGCTACGATTTCAGTGTTGGATCAAATCTTGTATTTGGTAGTAACGTAGTTGACGATGGAACAGGTAAATTCATGATTTACACAGGTGATATCAACCAAGATGGATCAGTGGATTTCAATGATTATCCAGATTTAGATATAGCTAGTTCAAATGGTGTTTTAGGATATGATCCAAATGACTTAAACGGAGATGCATCAGTGGATTTCAATGATT
>JBBALJ010000102.1:0-10324 GCA_040403075.1 Bacteroidia bacterium | reverse complement strand
TAAAAAAATATGGGAGAAAGTATGTTCGTTTGATTCATTGGGAATCTCAATATGTATTACATACTCATATTTTAATAATGGGAAATTAATGTCGCATGATTATTTAAGAGACGAACAAAATAATTTTAATCATTTTTATTATTCATTCTTTAAGAATGGTAAATTCAAAAGGCAAGATACGTTTGATTATGAGATGAATAGTGTTGGTGGTAAATGTTTTTCAAGCAATGGGTCCGATACTATTTACTATCCTTTAGAAATCATGCCTAAATTTTCTAGCGGAACTGCTGATATTGATAATTTTATTTCAAAGAATATTAAATATCCGTATAGTGCACGAGAATTTGGTATCCAGGGAAAAGTTATTATTAAATTTACTATTAATAAAGATGGTAGTATTAGTGATCCATACGTATGGAATAAAAATAGTGTTAATGAAAGATTGCAAATCGAGGCACTTAGGATGATTAATATTATGCCTAAATGGAAACCGGCATTATACGATGGATCGCCAATAGAAATATTGTATACCTTGCCGATAATTTTTAGCCTCAAATAATATAATCCTCCAATCGTTTGACAGGATTAGAAATTATATCATCAACAATCCTGCGAATTGGGGAAAGGAAAAATAATCAATTTGAATTTTTAGTTCAATTGTCTATCATTGTGTTAAATAGATTTGAAATATGATTGCATCAAGTGTCGTTTCTAATGGTAAATTAGAATTCATCAGTAAAAAATCAATTAGTAAAATGAATTTAGGATTTAGAATATTTTTCTCCTTTTTATCTGTTCTTGTATTGCTTGTTATTTTTAAGGATACAACGATGAGCTCAACACTAACAATATTTGTAGTGATTACTTCCATCATGATTTATAATCAATCCAATTCTATTAATAAAATAGAATTAACAGAAGATTCTATTTCATTTATAAACACCATTTATAAAAAGGAGAAGACATTTTCGTACGATGAGATAACAGAATTTAAAAGTGTAATAAACACCCAGCAAGGATTAAGCTATAATACCATAGACATTGCTTTTGGTAATAAATTCTCTACCACTTTATTTGAGACTGAATATGATGATTTCGATAAATTGAAACTATTTATTCATTCAAAAGTCAAATAGTTTAATGGGTTAAACAGCAGTATCAACTAAACCTTTGGCAAACTAAAATAAAAGGTACTGCCTTTTTTAGGTTCGCTTTCGGCCCAAATTCTACCACCATGTTTATTGATAAACTCTTTACATAATAATAGTCCTAGGCCTGTTCCTTTTTCTCCAATGGTACCCATGCTGCTTTTGTGCTCTTGGTTATCGAATAGGTTTTTTGCCTTTTCACTATCCATACCTACACCATTGTCTTTAACTGAAACTATTATTTCGTTATCCCTTTCTTCCGCATTCACATCCACTCGGCCTTTGTTGTGTGTGAACTTAATTGCATTTGAAAGTAAGTTTCGTAACACCAAATCTATTTGATCAAAATCTGCCATAACGAAGGTGTTTGCATCAATATGATTGTATATTTCGATATGTTTTTGTACAGCACTCTCATGCAACAATTCTTGATTTTGATTTACAATTTCAAATAAATTATTTTTTTTGATTTGAATGGCGAAATCCTCTTCCATGTGGCTTTTCGACCATAAAAGTAGGTTCTCTAAAAAGCGATTTAGATAGGTGAGTTGTAGGTCAAGCTTTTTCTTAAGCTCTGAAAACTCATCTATACTGATGCTCTTATCATCCAACATTTCTAAAATTTGGGCCAAAGCACCCAAAGGACTTCTTAAATCATGCGAGAGAATTGAAAAAGTTTTGTCCTTTAACTCATTTATTTGAGATAGTTTGGCACTTTGCTGTTCTATTTCGAATTTTTGTTTTAAAATGAGCATTTTAGTTTCTTTTTCCCTTTTAGCATTATTAATAACACGCACAATAATGAATATTGAAATTATTAAAAATGATAATAAACCAATAGTGATGTATTTTTGCCTTGCTGTTTCTTCTTCTTTAATTGATTTATCCTTTTCAAGTAACTCAATTTTGCTTTGCTTTTTATCTAATTCATAATTGAATTGGTTTTCAGCTATTCGTTTATTAGTTTCGGAATTGTAAATACTGTCTTTATACATGGCACTTAACTCCTTGAATTTGTATGCATTTTTGTAATCATTCAATATTAAGTATGCTTTGGCAAGGTTGTTTGTAGCGTCTGGAATAGGTATCATAAAATTGATTTCCCTTGCTATTTGATAGCCCTTAAGCAAACATTCAATTCCAAGTTGAGTATTACCTTTATTTACGTATACTGAGCCAATGCCAATATTTATTTCTGCTTCTTGTTCAAGGCTATAAACTTTCTCACCTCTTTTTCTTGCCAATAAAAAATATTCTAAAGCCTTATCATACATTTTTTGATTTGCAAATATGTCAGCTAGCGCAATGATGCAAAGTGTTTCATCAAATCTATAACCGTTGGTTTTGGCAAGCTGGTATCCCTTGTTTTGGTAATAAGTGGCTTGCTCGTAATTTTTTAGATAGAAATATAATAGGCCAATATTATTGTAAGATTCGATCAATCCCAAAATGTTCTTATTACTATTATAAAAATCTATAGCTCTGTGGACATAAGCCAAAGCCTCTTTGTAATTTCCAATGGCACTATATACACCCGCAATATTGTTTAAGCTATTTGCTATGAGATCCTTCTCTTTTAATTCTTCTCTAAGTTTTAACCCTTTCAATAAATAGGTAAATGCCTCTGGATATTTTCCCTGATTTTGTAATGCATTTCCTATATTGTTATAACACCCTGAAACACCTTGTATATCTGAAATTTCTTGCCTCAAAGACAGACTTTTTTTATAGTATTCAATGGCATCGTTATACTTTGATTGTTGATGAAAAATAATGGCTAAACTATTATAAATAAAGCCTTGTCCTTTTTTATTGTTTGTTTGTTGGTAGATAATTAGGGCTAGTTTATTATAAGTTATAGCTTTTTCAAGTTGACCTTTATAATAATTGGCAATACTCAATAGTTTCATGCAGTCTGCCATTCCTTTGATGTCGGCAATTTTCTTTGCCACTACCAATCCCCTTTCTGCAATTGGTTCAATTGAATCTGGAAAAAGATTCAGGTATTGATTGGCTAATTCAACATGCAGCGATACCCAAGTCGCATCATGCTTTATATGGGTTTTAATTTCCTTTGAAAGGCTATCAATTTTGTTGTTTTGAGTATAGGCTATGTTTGAGATTAATAGCCAAAGCAGACAGAAAAGCCATTTTCTTGAACACAGGTATTTATATTGTATGTTTCTTTTCAGCCTAGTCATATTTATTTGAAATAAATATTAATACCCCCCCCCGATAGAACAAAAGTCATGTTAGTAATAACAGCTCGCTTTTGTTTTAATTGTATAAATGTTTGAATTTGATATTCACTTGCAATGTATGAAAAACTAATGTGATTTTAATTCACAATTTGAAAACAATATGTAATATAATCGTCAAGGTTTTGTCGAAATTGTAGTTGTAATTTCATTTTCTCTTTCTGGTATCACAAATTTGAATGATTTTCCAACCCGATTCTGTTTTGAAAAGCTGAAAAGCATCAACCCCGATATGTGATAGTTTTTCGTTTACATAAAACTCATAATCAACCCAAACACTCGACAAGGGATAATCAATTTTTATATCATAATTAATAACCCTTTCTTCAATCACAATTTTATTCTTTTTGATTGAGTTGATTTGAACCATAAATGAATCTATGGGCTCGTTTTCAAGAACAGTCTTTTTTGTTTTGGGATTAACAATGGCTGTTTGCAAACGTGCTGAAGGATCGAAACAAGATTTAGCCATGGCCGAATCTCCCAATTGCATAGCTTTAAATAATTTATCAATACAAGCTTTTACTTCCGTTTCTTCTGCATTTTGTGCCATGCATTGAAAAGATAAAAATATACATAACAATAAGATTAGTCTTTTCATTTGTTTAGTTTTAGAAAGCTAATTGATGAGTTACCAAATACCTTATGAGTAGCTTTTACAAAATCATTTTCATTGGCTTCAAACACATTGATAAACTGCTGAGGATTGCGGTCCACCAAAGGAAACCAAGTGCTTTGCACCTGAATCATAAGTTTATGTCCTTTTTTGAAAGTATGGTTGATATCATTGATTTCAAAGTTTACATCGGTTGCTTGATTTGGAGTAAAGGCCTCAGGTTTTTCAAAACTATTTCTGAATTTTCCTCTCATCACATCGCCTCTCACCAACATCTGATAGCCGCCCATTTTCACTGCTTTGCCATTAACTGAATCAATAGCTGCATTGTCAGGATACACATCAATTAATTTTACTATCCAATCAGCATCAGTGCTGCTTGTAGATACTTTTAATTTTATTTGAATTGCTCCTGCATAGGTAGTGTTTTCTTCCATACTTTCACTTTCATATACCAAAACATCAGGCCTTGTAGAAGCAAATCTTTGATCGGCCACCATGTATTCTTTGGTCATGCCTGTTTCGCAATTCACCATATAAGGAACGGGTTTGTTTGGGTCGCTCACAAACTCTTCTGCCGATTCGTTTGTACTTTTTGTCAATTTGCCTTTAGGTCCTAAATAGAAAGTTTCATTTACGGTGTTTTGTGGTGGCCATGACTCATACTTCTTCCATTCATTAGTACCTGTTTCAAACACAATGGCTTCTGTTGGTTTATAGTTTCCTCTTCCATATAAGTAATAATTAAAGAATGGAAACTCAATGCTATCGCGATAGTACCAACTTGTCTTTTGTTGAAAATTGATATCTCCCAAAAATTCACCTTTGGTTCTGTTCCAACCTCCATGTACCCAAGGTCCCATCACTATGCCGCTGATTGTTTTAGGGCTTTGTTTTTCTATGCTTTTATAAGTTTGTAAAGCGCCATAAAGGTTTTCAGCATCAAACCAACCACCCACTACCAAAACGGCAGGTTTGATGTTTTTTAGATGTGGTCTGAGGTTTCTTATTTTCCAAAACTCATCATAGCTTTCGTGCTTCATCATTTCGTTCCAAAAGGGTACTTTGTTTTGGTAGTAATTATTAACATTTTTCAATGAACCTAAATAGGTTAAATAAAACTTGTAGCCATCTTGTGTTGGGAAATCTATTCCCTTGCCAAGGGTGATTTCTGGTCCTTTTCTAACTTGTCCAAATGAATAGTTGAAACCAAAAAAATGTGGTAAGAAAAATGCACCATTGTGATGAAAATCGTCACCAGTAAACCAATCGCAAATAGGAGCTTGAGGTGAGGATGCTTTTAACGCAGGATGCGCATTAATCATGCCTGCTGATGTATAAAACCCAGGGTATGAAATTCCCCATTGACCCACTTTGCCATTGTTGTTCTTGATGTTTTTCAATACCCAATCAATACAATCATAAGTATCTGTACTTTCATCAAAATCTTGCTTTGATTTTTTACCCGTCAATTGAGGTGTCATGTTCACAAATTCACCTTCCGACATGTTCTTACCTCTCACATCTTGAATCACAAAAATATAGCCCTCTCTGGCAAAGTTCTCTGATGGGCGTAAGGCTGTAGGGAAATTATTTTCGCCATAAGGTGCAACACTGTAGGGTGTTCTGTTAAGCAAAACTGCATACTTTTTCGAAGAGTCTTTTGGCGTGTATATAGCCGTGAAAAGCTTTGTCCCATCTCGCATGGGGATATATACCTCTCTTTTATTGTAGTTGTCTTTTGGAACAAAGTTTTGAGCGTAAACAAAACCTGAAAATAGTAAAGAAAAGATAAGTAGTAATGGTCTCATGGTTTAAAATTTACTCGAATATATTATTATTTCGATGTCATGTATAATTATCTTTACGAAAGGCATTTATATACCATAAATGGAATTACTTATTTTCGAAACATGAAAATTTTATTAGAAACCGAACGATTGTATTTCAGAGAATTTACCATGGACGATGCAGAAATATTATTCGAAATGCATCAAGACTCTGAAATTACAAGGTATGTGGGCGATGCTGTACCATGGGATTCCATTGAATTAACTAGAAAAATATTGAGCGAATTTATCCTGCCTCAATATGAAAATAAGATTGGACGTTGGGCTGTCTATATAAAAGAAAACGATGTTTTTATCGGTTGGTGTGGTTTAAAGAAAGTGGATGATGAATATGATTTGGGTTATCGCTTTATCCAAAAATATTGGGGTAGGGGATATGCCACCGAAGCAGCCGAAGCAGTGCTTAGATATGGAGTGAATCTAGGCCTTGAAAATATTATCGGTAGAGCTGCTGTGGCCAATGTAGCTTCTGTAAATGTGCTTAAGAAAATAGGTATGACTTTTGAAAAATACTATGTGGATGAAGCTGCCATGGGAGTGTCGGTTAAATACATTGTGAGTAGCACCTACAAGTCGAGCTAAATATTTAACAAGCATTTAAGTAGGTTTTAATAATTCGTTATGCTTAAGGTTATTGTATTGTGTTTAATTAATATTAACCAATATGAATAACAAATTAAATCATGCCATAGCAAGCCTTGTATTGCTATCCATCTTATTTACACATTGCACCATTGTAAGGCCAGGTAAAGTAGCCATCAAATCAAGATTTGGGAAAGTAAATTCAGATATTTTATTACCAGGTTTTCATGGCTTCAATCCTTTTACCAATACCATCACCACTTTTGATACGCGTGTTCAAGAGTATTCAAGCAACCTGCATTTGCCCACCAAAGAAGGGCTTGAAATAACTGCCGAACTTACTTTTCTACAACATATTGTGCCCGACTCGGTCCCTTCTATGTTTAAAAGGTTTGGTTTAAAATATAAAGAGTCATTAATTGTAAATACTTACATAGCTACATCGCGTGAGATAACAGCTCACTATTTTGCAAAAGATTTAATTACACAACGTGAAGAATTAGAAAAAGCCATTACAGATAAACTTACCCAAAGCCTTGGTAAATATGGCATCGTGATAGAAGCTGTTTTGGTAAGAGACATAGAACTGCCAAACGAAATTCTACAAGCCATTAAAGACAAAGTAAAATCAGAGCAAGCTTCTCTTCAGGCCCAATTTGATATTGAGAAACAAAGAAAGGAATTGAACTTTAACATTGAAGCACAACAAAAGCAAACTGATTTTGCCATATTGAAGAAACAAAAAGAAGCTGAGATGATGATTATTGAAGCTACTGCCATCAAGCGTTCGCAACAGATTATTGATAGCTCTTTAAGCGAAAAACAAATGCGCTACAAAAGCCTTGATATTACTAAGAACTTGGTGGCTTCGCCCAATGCTAAGATTATTATCACTGATGGCAAATCACCTATTTTGATTAATGATAAATAGGATATTGGTTAAGATGCTTCTTTTGATTTCTTTTCTATAGCTTGCTTGCTGAAAATGGCAGCAGCTATATGAAAAACATCCCATTTCTTCTGATTTTGCTTAGACTAAGCTTAGCACCCATCATGCTATGTTTGTCTTTCATACACATTGAGTATGTAGGCGTATTCCTATTTGCCTTGCTATTTGTGGGCATCTTGTCTGATGTGTTGGATGGGGTGATTGCGCGTAAGTTGAAAATATCAACCGACAATTTGCGCAAGTGGGACAGCAATGTAGATGTGGTGTTTTTGCTCAGTTGCATTGGCTCTGCCTGGATATTATACCCAGATTTGGTAGAGGCTAAACTATCCTTTATTCTTTGTATTATGGGCTCTGAAGTATTGATGTACGCAGTTAGTTTGATTCGTTTTAGAAGACTACCCTCTAACCATGCTTATAGTTCTAAACTCTTTGCACTAAGTATTTTTGTATGCCTTAGCACTTTGTTTTTGAGTAATGATTGGGGCATTACATTTTATATCATGTTTGTGATAGGTATACTTTCTTATCTTGACAATATTTTGATTCTACTAAGATTGAGTTTTTATAAAGTGGATACGAAAGTGTTTTGGCAAGCTAAATGAATTATTTGTTGAGACAACACTAAAACAAATTCAAAGACCTTTTGATGATTTGTTAAATAGGATTATCTTGCAGAAAGATATGAACTTATCACAGAAATCCACCTAGAGTAAGTTGAATAAGCAAGACCAAATCATTCATGTAAATAAGTTATCAGTGAGAGTAAATGACGACAACGACACCAAATATCAGTAAAGAACTTTTTGTAGAAATTCTGCAAGACAAAGACCTTGTGCAGTCTAATGACCTTCTAATTTTTCAAACTTTATATTCACTCGACAAACAAGAAGCATCAGCCACAGACCTTGCAAGAATTATTGGTTGGTCTGACAAAAACGGTGTTGTTGGAAAGATTGTTGGACTTGGAAAACGTATACTTAAAAAACACGACATTAAACAAACAGAGCGTGAAGACGGAACTAGAAAACTTTGGGACTTCTTTTTTACTGGTTACTACAAAGGGACATTTTTCATTTATCAACTCAAACCGGAATTAAAAGAAGCATTAGAAGAATGTGGATTGACAGAAAATATAAAACCAATTTCAATTCAAAATTCTTATCTCTTTGTTTGGAACCCCAACAAATGGAGCCAATGGACAGACCCAAACAATGAACCATACATTGAAAAAAATATCGAAGAACTTAAAAACACAAGTAAGGTAACTTTAATGTGGAGTTGCCGAAGCTATAAAAGTATTCGACCAGGCGACAGAGCATTTTTAGCAAGAGTTGGTTCGACACCAAGGGGGATTTTCGCATCAGGAAAAGTTGTTTCAGAACCTTTTCTTTCACAGCATTGGAGTGGTGAAAACAAAGACATTCCAAGAGTATTAATTGAGTTCGACACTTTACTCAATCCAGAAAAAGAGCCGATTCTTACACTTGACAATCTTGACAAAGGAAATTTATCAAAGCAAACTTGGACACCACAATCTTCAGGAATTTCAATAAGGCCTGAATCCGCAGAGGAACTTGAAGAAGAATGGTTTGAGTTTTTAAGAACACAGAATATTCGTTACAGCCCATTTTCAGAAGCAACCGACACCACAATAACATACATTGAAGGTTCAGCAACACAGTTTACACAGACACGATACGAACGAAATATTTATGCAAGAAAGGAATGTTTAAAACATTACGGTTACTCTTGTTCTGTTTGCGACTTCAACTTTGAAAAGTTTTATGGTAGTTTAGGTTACAAATTTATTCACGTTCATCATTTGACACAGGTAGCGACAATCAAACAAGAATATAATGTAAATCCAATTCAGGACTTACGACCTGTTTGCCCAAATTGCCATTCAATGTTGCATAAACAAAATCCACCATTGACAATAGACGAACTTAAAGACGTAATAAAAAATGGTTGACAGCGGACACGACCGAAGAACACCTACTGGTAAAAAAACACTGCAATAGGCGGAATTTCTTGCTCTGTCATTGATTGTGCGAACCTCCGCTCGTTCCAATATTAATCTCTTATCCTTTGACATTATTTAAATTGAGTCCTTATAAACTTCATTATTAAATAATACCTCACAATTGTATTATTGTGCCTAATAATATTCTTTATATGAAAATATTTTGTGTTGGCAGAAACTATGGGGCGCATGCAGTTGAATTGGGTAATGCTGTTCCTGAAAATCCTGTGATATTTAGCAAGCCAGATACCGCTTTATTAAAAGATGGAGCGCCCTTTTACCTACCCGATTTTAGTAATGATGTGCACCATGAGGTAGAATTGGTTATTCGCATCAGCAAAATGGGAAAGAAAATACAAGAAAAATTTGCCAGAAACTACTTTAACGAAATCGGTTTGGGTATTGATTTTACTGCCCGCGATATGCAATCTGAACTAAAGTCAAAAGGCTTACCTTGGGAACTTGCCAAAGCCTTTGATGGTTCGGCCCCTTTGGGTTCTTTTATCTCCTTGGATTCAGTGTTTGATACCGAGAAACAAGAAATAGGAAACATTTCCTTTCATTTAACCAAGAATGGCGAAACTGTGCAAAAAGGCCATAGCCATGATATGATATTTTCTTTTGAAAAAATTGTTTCGTTTGTGTCTAATTACTTCACCCTAAAAGTAGGTGATTTAATTTATACAGGCACCCCTGCAGGCGTTGGAAAAGTTGGAATTGGCGATAAGTTGGAAGGATTTATAGCAGACAAAAAAATGCTTGAATGTGAAGTGAAATAAGTTATGTGTGAATGAGCGAATGTGTGTATGTGAGATTGTATGATATGAGAAAAATAATTTTGAATAAAGGCAGTTATCAAATGAACCGATTAATGGCATTAACTATGGCCTTATTG
>JBBALJ010000101.1:0-10523 GCA_040403075.1 Bacteroidia bacterium | reverse complement strand
TGAATTTGCAGCCAAAGCAAAAGATTCTCCCAAAGCTACCTGTATTGAAGCCATAGAATTTGCAACAAAAATGAATCCTTCAATAGCTAATATTGAATGTCTTGAATTTGTATGTCTAAGCCTTGCTGCTAAAGCACCTAGAGTGAAATGGGAGTCTGCTAAAGTAATAGGAAACATTGCACTTCTTTTTCTAGATCATTTGGATAAAGCTATACATAATTTATTGATTAACGCTGAGCACGAAGGCACTGTTGTTAGATGGAGTGCGGCATTTGCTTTGGGTGAAATTATAAAATGTAATCATAGTTTTAGCATAAGTTTAATACCAACTATTGAAGCTATTTGTGAAAGAGAAGAGAAAAATAGCATCAAGAAAATTTATGTAGCAGCATTAAAAAATGTAAAAATTAATAAAAATATATAACATGGATAAAATAGTATCCAATTATTTATTGAAATTTTAACTTAAATTTTCTTCAAATACTTGGATGTAATTGTTTATTATATCAAATTACTACATATTTATTGAAACCTCATACAGTCTCTTTTCGGGGATTTCAATAATAGATAACTAGGAAATACAACAGAGGTCTTCATTAAAACAGATTAATTAGTCGAATTGAACAATTCTGTCTTTGTAAATTTTATTATTGCTAACAGAGGACTTTTTTCAACAATTAATGATCACGAAATTTATACTGACGAGCATTGTACCGGTGGTGTATAATTGAAAATGATATGCTAAAAATGGTTCGACTTGAATAATATCTAAAACATTAATTTTATCATGTTTTTAAAAGGTGTTTGTCATATTCTGAAAAAGTGAATAGGATTAACTTTGTTTAACTAAATCAAGATATACTATATGGAAAAACACGATTTGAGACACGAATTTCCTCAATTTGAACAAAAAATTACCGACTTGAAAATAAGTGATAAACACTTCAAAAATTTGTTTGATGAATACCATGATGTAAACAATCAGGTATACAAAATTGAAACCAACCTTGAAGTGCATAGTGATGAATACTTAAACGAGTTACGTCATAAAAGAGTTCATATTAAGGATCAGATTTATGCCATTCTAAGTAATTAACTTTTTAAATTTTGAATTGCAAGGTCAATCCTTCTATATGCAAGGTATTGACCTTGTTTTGTTTTACTCATATTTGTCAGCAAAATAAACCATAATTTAGCATGGCTATTTTGTAATTTTGTCCTATGCATAAGTCAAGTTTCTATATTCTAATTACAATACTTTCAATAGCGGCCTGCAAGCAAAAAATTGAAAAAACTAAGCCTATAGTATCTGATATATCTGAGTCAATCTATGCGTCTGGTATTGTTAAAAGTAAAAATCAATACCAAGCCTTTTCTACTGTTAGTGGCATCATTGAAAATGTTTTTGTTTCTGAAGGAGATTCTGTAAATGTGGGTACCCCAATATTATCTTTATCAAATGTTCCACAAAGGTTAGGTAAAGAGAATGCTGAATTATCAGCTCGTTTCTCAGATTTTAGTGCCAACCAAGATAGATTGAACGAGGCCAAATTATTAATAGATTTGGCTGCAAGTAAATTGAAAAATGATTCTGCTCTTTATTTTCGTCAATTGGCTTTATGGCACCAGCAAGTGGGCAGCAAAGTAGATTTAGAGCAAAGAGAATTGGCTTTTCAAAACTCCAAAACGTCATACTATTCAGCTAAAGTAAGATACCAAGATTTAAAACGTCAACTTGATTTTAGCTCATCTCAATCAAAGAAGAATTTACTTATATCAAGCAAACTTGAAAGTGATTATACTTTGAAAAGTGAAATAGATGGTGTGGTGTATGATATACTAAAAGAAAAAGGTGAACAAGTAGGATTGCAAACCCCTTTGGCTGTAATAGGAAATAGAGAGCATTTTATATTAGAAATGCAAGTGGATGAGTATGATATTTTTAAAGTACAAAAAGGCTTGAAAGTTCTAGTGAATATGGATAGTTACAAAGGCCAGGTGTTTGAAGCCATTGTTTCTAAAATATATCCTATCATGAATGAACGTAGCAAAACTTTTTTAGTTGAGGCTGAATTTGTGCAAAGGCCCGAAACGCTTTATCCAAATGTTACCTTTGAGGCCAACATCATTTTACAAAGCAAAAAGCAAGCTATATTAATACCAAGAAACTATTTGATAAATGATTCATTGGTGATTAAAGGCGATGGACAAAAAGTTATTGTTAAAACTGGATTGAGAGATTTTCAAAAAATTGAAATAGTATCTGGTATCAGCGCTGAAGAGGAATTATTAAAACCTACAGAATGAATTTTAAATTAATAAATTCTATCTCGGTATCTTTGCTTGTAGCCAGATGGAAGCAAACCCTTGTAGCTGCCATTGGTGTCACATTTAGTATCACTATGTTTATTGCTTTGCTCAGTTTTATGTCTGGCTTAAATGATATGTTAGATGGATTAATTGTGAACCGTACACCTCATATTCGTTTATATAACGAGATTCAAGCATCCAAGAATCAACCCATTGATTTATCAAAAGAGTATAAAGGTCATTACAATTTTATTCGTTCAATAAAACCTAAAAATGAAAGGGCTCAAATACATAATTGTCCTGCCATCATTAAGGCTTTAGATAATGATGACCGTGTTTTAGGTTATGCTCCCAAAATTGTAGCACAAGTTTTTTACAATGTGGGCGATATAGATTTAACAGGGGTTATTAATGGCGTAAATGTAGATGAAGAGGCGCGATTATTTAAATTCAAAGATTATGTTACTGCCGGGAATTATATAGATTTGAAAAATATACCAAATAGTATTATTTTAGGTAGAGGTGCCTCTGAGAAAATGTTGGCCAATATTGGAGATGTGGTTCAAGTAACTACTAGTAAAGGAGAACGCATGCAACTTAAAGTGGTTGGTTACTTTCAATCAGGTATTCAAGAAGTTGATAAGGTGCAAAGCTATGCCTCTATTAGCACGGCTCAGAAGTTATTAGGAGAATCAAACAATTATATAACAGATATTCAAGTAAAGTTAAAGGAAATAACTTGGGCGCCTAAAATGGCAAAAGAATACGGCAATTTATTCGACATAGAAGCAGTTGATATACAAACAGCTAATTCACAGTTTGAAACAGGTAGTTCCATTCGTACACTTATTTCTTATGCAGTTGGAATCACGCTGCTAATTGTAGCAGGATTTGGTATCTATAATATTCTAAACATGATGATTTATGAAAAGATGGATTCCATCGCCATTTTAAAAGCTACTGGTTTCTCAGGAAATGATGTGAACCGCATCTTCATTACCATTGCATTAAGCATAGGCTTTTTTGGTGGTGGGGTAGGACTTCTTCTTGGATTTGGACTATCAAACATAATAGATAATATTCCATTTAACACAGCTTCATTACCTACCATTAAAACTTTTCCAATCAATTATAACCCTAAGTTCTATTTAATAGGAGCTATTTTTTCGATTGTCACTACTTATTTAGCAGGGTATTTTCCATCACGCAAGGCAAGTAAAATAGATCCTGTGGTAATTATTAGAGGAAAATAATATGGACTCCATCATTCTTCAGGCAAATAAAATATCAAAGTATTTTCATGACCCAAGCACCATTCAAGTGTTAAAGGAAATTACCTTTTCTCTAAATAAGGGAGAGTTTACTTCAATCATTGGTAAATCTGGTTGCGGTAAATCTACATTGCTTTACATTCTCTCGACAATGGATACGGATTATACTGGAGATTTGATGATTGATGGTGTGAGTATGCATGATAAAAAAGAAGCAGATTTAGCCAAGGTTAGAAATGAAAAGATTGGTTTTGTTTTTCAGTTTCATTATTTGTTAAATGAATTCAATGTATTGCGCAATGTTATGTTACCTGGACTTAAGCTTGGCACATATCCTGAGAAAGAAATAGAGGAAAGGGCATATCAGAAATTAAAAATTCTTGGAATTGAAAAAGAGGCCATGAAAATTCCAAACCAACTTTCAGGTGGACAAAAACAAAGGGTTGCAATCGCCCGTGCGATGGTGAATGATCCTTTAATAATTATGGGAGATGAACCCACTGGTAATTTAGATAAAAAGAATACCGAAATTGTATTCGATATCTTTAAAGAGCTTTCGGATGTGTATAATCAAACCCTTCTTATTGTCACCCATGACAACGAATTTGCCAACCGAACTCATCGTATCATAGAGATGGAAGACGGCCGGATTATTAGAATGTAGGTACCATGATTTTGATATAGGTAATTGACCCTTCAGTTATTAAAATATTAGTTATATTTATTCTTCTGCTCATAACTGATAATAGTCAATTTAGAATTGTTTTATTGTTGTTCGGAACGTAAAAACGATTGAAAGTCTCTGCAATAAAGGGCTTGCGGAAATTGAAAATGAGTGTTTTGGGACTTTTTGTGCTATAATTTTTCTTATTTATTTATATTTCTAGGGATATGAAGTTTGTAATATTTTGTTTTTGTATAGTTCCTAGTCCGAAAATTAAGCAATTAACAAAACGTATTGATAAGTGGGATTTTATTCAAAGTGTGGCTTTTTTGTTTGAATTGATGTTTATGTGTAATAAGTGAAGACTAGTTGTAGTATTGGCTTCAGAGCACCTTATTAGGGGTATATTTCCATTACTAGTGATATACTTTTGAATAAAAAACGGAAGATAAATGAAGAAATTGTACTTAAAGCTAATGCCACTATTTGTTGTGTTTTTGATGGCATCATGTGTTAAAAATGATAGTGATGTAGTTGGACCTAATTGCACGCCAACATTATTACCTGAACAAATTAGAACTGTAAGTATTGTTGACCCTAAAAATACTGGAACTAAAAGCCCTACCATTGCAGTATTTAGGTTATCTCAGTTATTGCAATCGTATCAAGAAACACAATGCAAGAATAGGATACCTAATTGCACGGTAAATTTAATGGTTAAGAACACAACGAGCAAAAAAATTCAATTTGATTATACAATAAAATATGTTTGTGGTGCCAATACTTGGGAGTATCAAGGTTATTCCATTATTGAACCAAATGGCGTTGATAGTGTTGGTATTATTTCTCGTAACTGTGGATGGATAACAGCAGGTACTGTGGTAATCTCAACTGGAAATATTTATTACCCATAAGGATTAATAAGTAATACCTATTTTTTTATACAAATAAGCTAAAAGCCAAGCTGGACCTATTAATAAAAATTGTATATCTTTAAGAAATGATGGTTTCTTTCCTTCAATTTTATGCCCATAAAATTGAATTATCCAAGCTATAACAAATATTGCTGTTGCCGATTGCCATAAAGGAAAGCTTAGCTTTCCTAATTGTAATGAAGACCAATATAAAATAAGATACATGCAAATGATACCGAATGCCAATTTAGGTGAAAGTCTTGCATAGAAAATGGCTACAAACATTAATGCAAAACTAGCTAAGTTGTTTGTAGCAGATATAGGCACCAAGGATAAGAAACAAATAATACTAAAGAAGATGGCAGGCACACAAATCCAATGAATGACCTTGTTGGTTTTGTTTTGGTGGCTCTCTTCATATTCTTCAAGCCATTGATGAATGCTTTTTATCTGCATATTTTAATTTAATTAGGTTTGTTAGGCAATTTAAACTAGAACAGGAACTAACTTGACAACTTGAGGCTTGCTTGTTCCATTGTATTGAATTACAATGTCGAATTGTCCTTTGTAAATTATGTTTTCAGATTCCCAAAGTTCAAAATCAAAATCAATGGGCATAATAACAAATCGAAATTTATGATGATTTAATTTGAATTTATCAATCATGCGAATTTTGTCAACCATTTCATATTCCTTACGGTATTGTATTTTTGGTTTTACTTTATGCTGCAAATAATAGTCTACGGCTATCAATTGAAGGATTATGGAATCATCGGCATAATTAGCTTTTACATACTCTATGATGATATCATATACATCCACTAATGCGTATTTATGGAAGTGTTTTCTTGTTTTAAAGTGGTTACCGAGTCCTAACAAGAAATCGAAAATACTATAATGCTGGGTAATATATTTTAAAGTATGTATGGTTCTCTTTTTGTTCCAATATATTTCAAGGGCCTCTTCAAGTATGGTAACTTCGTGTAATTCTTCTTTTGATAAATAATTGCTTTCTATTATTTGATAAGGTGGCAAAGGGTCAAACAGATAACCATGTTGCTTGTAGCTGTCTCTTACTGGAGTTCCTTTTAAGAATTTAAGAAATCCTAATTGCAATTCAGGAGGATAAAGTTTAAAAACTTCTTCGATACTGTATTTTATGTCAGCCCAATAATCAAGAGGTAAGCCAACTATAAGGTCAAGGTGCATTTCAATTTTATTCTCTAAAGTTTTGATAACAGCGCTTGTCTTGTCGAAATTTTGTTTTCTGCTCACCTCCAAATTTGCCTTTTGGTTTACCGTTTGAATGCCAATTTCAAATCGAAACAAACCTTGTGGGACGTGGTCTTGAATAAACTGCACAATATCAGGGTGCACAATATCAGCCGTAATTTCAAACTGAAAAACATTTTCTGGTCGATGATGCTCAAGAATAAATTTAAACATATCAATTGTAAAATCTTTTTTTACATTGAAAGTGCGGTCGAGAAATTTGATCACCCGGCCATGTTTCATCAGGTATAGCAAATTTGATTTAATATCATCAATTGGTAGGTACCTAACTTTATTATCTAAGCTAGCCAAGCAAAATCCACATTTATATGGACAACCTCTAGAAGTTTCAACATAGCAAACTTTGTTATATAAGTCTTCTGGTTTATCGTCTATATAAGGATTAAAGTTTGTGTAGTTAGTTAAATCAAACATTTGAGCCATGGGGTTTTCAATAACCACATTATTTGACTTGTAAACCAAATTTGGCACCTTTTCAATATTTGGATAGGTACTAATAAATTCTTTAAATGGAGTTTCTCCTTCACCTAAAATAATATAATCAACCTCGTCCCTTGAAATAATATCACTATATTCATAACTAACTTCAGGACCACCAAATAAAATTTTGGTATTTGGACTCATTTGTTTGATAAGCTTGGCCACTTCAAGTGTTTGGGAAATATTCCATATATAGCAGCTAAAAGCCACCACATCAAAGTCTTTGCATAAATCAGCAATACCTTCTTTGGGTTCTTTTATTGTAAATTCTTTCCACTCAAGTCCAACGCGTTCTTTATTCAATTGGTATAACAACCGAATGGCAAGATTGATGTGTATGTATTTAGCATTAAGCGTTGTAAGTAAAATACGCATTTTTGTTTTTTAGCAGATAGCAATGATAAGGATTTGAAAGGACATAAAACAAAAAAGGCTATCATTTCTGATAGCCTTTGTGATCCAGCTGGGACTCGAACCCAGGACCCCTACATTAAAAGTGTAATGCTCTACCAGCTGAGCTACTGAATCGTGTCTAGATTGTAACTAAACGGGCTGCAAAAATAATTTTATTTTGTAATTAGGCAAATCAATTTGCCAATATATTTCTAAAAATAAGCAAATATTTTTCCAATTGTCTTTATTTGAGCAAAATAAAAAACAAGAAAATTACTTTTTTGCTGCTTAGAAAACTCGTTAAGTATTACACTTGAGTCTAGATTGACCAACTTATGATAAATTTAAATCGTTAAGATAATATATTCAATATTTTTATTATTTGATAAGCGGACAAAATTGAATAATTTAGTGCTTTGTTAATTCAGCAAAGTTCGATTTATTTGAATTCATTATTAAACGCAATATGGAAACCAAAAATTCTCCTTATCAAATGGCCATGAGATATGGCTTGTACTATTCACTAGCGTCAATCATTATTGATGTGACCTTTTTTCTTTTGGATTTAGGTGCAAAAATGAATTGGCTGAATGGTACACTCAAACTTATTGTTGGTGTGGCTATTATTTATTTGGGAATGAAGGCTAGAAGAGATGAAGAGCTGGGAGGATATATGTCATACAGTAAAGCACTTGGTTTTGGAAGTATTATGGTGTTGTTTTCCGCATTGGTTCTTTCAGTATATGCCTATATCCATATGACATATGTTGACCCTGAAGGTATTGATAGGGTAATGAAAGAAGTAAAGGAACAAATGATTCTAAAAAATAGTAGTGAGGAGGAGATTGAGATGTCATTAAGTATGATGAGAAAAATGAAATCGCCTGCCTTTTCTGTGCCTATGTCTTTCATAGGGGGCTTTATTTGGGGCTTTGTTTTGAGTTTAATCATTGCCATATTTGTTCGTAAAAACGACCCAAATGAGGAATATAATTCATTAAATTCTTAATTTGCACCAAAATATTTTAATGAATCCTCAAATATCTGTAGTAATTCCCTTTTTAAATGAAGAAGAATCCTTGCCTGAATTGTTGGCTTGGATTGAGCGCGTGATGAATGAAAATAATTTCAGCTACGAGATTCTGATGATTGATGATGGGAGTACAGATGGATCTTGGAAAGCTGTTGAATCACTAAGATTAAAAAATCCTAACATCAAGGGCATAAAATTTAGAAGGAATTATGGCAAATCAGCTGCCTTGAACGTGGCTTTTCACGCATGCATTGGTAATGTAATCATCACTATGGATGCTGATATGCAAGATAGTCCAGATGAAATTCCTTCTCTATACAAAATGATTGTAGAAGATGATTTTGACTTAGTTAGCGGGTGGAAGAAAAAAAGGTATGACCCCATTACTAAAACCATTCCTACCAAATTCTTCAATGCGGCTACAAGAGCCATATCAGGCATACAGTTAAACGATTTCAATTGCGGATTGAAAGCCTATAAGCAAGAAGTTGTAAAATCGATTGAGATATATAATGAAATGCATCGTTATATTCCTGTATTGGCAAAGTGGAGTGGCTTTTATAAAATTGCAGAGAAAGAAGTACAACATCGTGCCCGTAAATACGGTACAACCAAGTTTGGTCTTGAAAGATTTATCAATGGATTTCTTGATTTATTGACTATATTTTTCGTTTCAAGATTTGGTAAGCGACCAATGCATTTTTTTGGGGTATTAGGTACACTTACCTTCATGATCGGTTTTATTATAACATCCTATATTATTGGAGATAAGCTATTCCATGTAGCAATGGGTGATGCTTTGCCTAGAAACATTACAGATCAGCCTCTTTTTTATATTGCATTGGTACTATCAATTATTGGTGTACAATTATTTTTGGCTGGTTTTATTGGCGAGATGATAAGCCGCAATGCTTCTGAACGAAACGTATACGGAATCACCAAACGTCTTGGTATTGATGAGTAAGAAAAAAATTCTAATTGTTGGTCCTGCTTGGCCACTTAGAGGTGGTTTGGCTACTTACAATGAAAGGCTTTGTCGTGAATACATTGCCCAAGGACATTCTTGTCACATATTGAGTTTTAGTTTACAATACCCTTCCATATTATTTCCTGGAAAAACCCAATTTTCATCAGATCCTCAGCCTAATGATATTGAAATCCTACCTCTTATAAATTCAATAAACCCATTGAATTGGCTAAGTGTTGGAAATACGATGGCTGATAAAAGATTTGATGTGGTAATTTTTAGGTATTGGATGAGTTTTATGGCTCCTGCTTTTGGAACTATTGCACGAATACTAAAAAGGAAAAGCAATACGAAAATATTAGCCATTACAGATAATATCATTCCTCACGAAAAGAAATTTTTCGACTCAGTATTCACTAATTATTTTCTAAATTCATGTGATGGATTTTTGAGTATGAGTCGAGCTGTTTACCAACAAGTAAAGGAATTGCAACCCAATAAACCTCGTGCTTATGTGCCACATCCCATGTATGATATGTTTGGCGAAAAGCTTGAGAAATATTTAGCTAAACAGGCATTAGGATTAGATAGTGCTACTCATTATTTATTGTTTTTTGGATTCATCAGAAAATACAAAGGTCTTCAATTATTACTTGAAAGTTTTGCAGATGATAGGCTAAAAGCATTGCCTATTAAACTCATTATTGCTGGAGAATTTTATGAAGACCGCGAGCCCTATGATGAGTTGATATCTCAGCTGGGCCTAGAAAGTAGATTAGTTTTAGCTACTGATTTTATTCCCAATAATGAAGTTAGTAAATACTTTAGTGCTGCCGATATGGTTGTACAAACCTATTTAAATGCAACACAAAGCGGAGTGACCCAAATAGCTTATTACTACGATAAACCCATGCTGGTAACGGATGTAGGAGGTCTGGCCGAGCTTGTTCCTCATAATAAAGTGGGTTATATTTCAAGTATAGATAAAAAACAGATTGCCGACTTTATTTTAGATTTTTATACCCAAGGAAAAGAGCAAGAATTTTCTAATAATATTAAGATTGAAAAGCAAAAATTCACTTGGTCTTACCTCACCCAAGAATTGATGGGACTATTACCTGAAGCATAAATTATTGCACTTTAAATATAAAAAAGACTTGCCCAGAAATGAGCAAGTCTTTTACTTTAAACTTAGTTA
>JBBALJ010000100.1:0-10762 GCA_040403075.1 Bacteroidia bacterium | reverse complement strand
ATAACAGTAACCAATCTTAATTCAGTTAATACATATACACAATCTGAAATCACAGGGTATCTGGCTAATAAGAAGACTGAGGTTTCTTCAGCTATATCAGCCAATACAAATTTAGTGGCGGGACGAAGATATTTTGTAACATCTGCTTCTGCTCTTACTCTAACATTACCCTCATCCCCTTCAGTAAATGATCAAATAGATATATTTGATGCTTCTGGAAACGCTTCGACGTATAATATAACTGTGGACCGTAACGCCAAGTTAATTAATGGTAATGCGGGAAATTTAATTATTGACGTAAACGGCGGATGGTTTACTCTTGTCTTTACAGGTAATACATATGGATGGAAGGTAGCATAATGGCCGATTTAAGAGCATCAGGATTAGGCGGAGTTCCAAAAGGAGCAACCGCAGATAGACCATCATCTCCTTCTATTGGTGATGTATTCTATAATGGTACATTAGGTTGCTTAGAGATTTATACATCTCAAGGATGGGTTGCAAATAGTGCACCTCCTGCAATTCCAACAGTTGGTACGCCAACTCAATCAAATTCTTCTGCAACATTTGCAGCAACATCATCAGTATCTGTTCCAATAATTCCAGGATCTGGAGGAGGATTGGCAAATTCATTTACAGTAACTTCATCTCCAGGATCAATAGTTGCAACTAATACTTCATCTCCAGTTACGGTTTCAGGACTAACAACTGGTACATCTTATACGTTTACCTCTACAGCAACAAATAATTTTAATACTTCAAATGCATCAGCAGCATCATCATCAATTACACCATCTACAAAACCGCAAGCTCCAACAATTGGTTCCGTAATATCAGATGGAACATCAGGACAACTTTTGGTGTTATATACAGCAGGAGCAACTGGCGGCGCAGCCGTAACATACACGGCTACATCAAGTCCAGGTGGACTTACAGGCACTGGCACATCCCCAATTGCGGTTTCAGGACTTACAAATGGAACCTCTTATACTTTTATAGTTACAGCAACTAATGCAAATGGAACATCCGTAGCAAGTGCTGCAAGTGGTTCAGCAACCCCATCAAATTCTGTATTTGTTGATTACCTAGTTCTTGCTGGCGGAGGTGGTGCAGGCGCAGGTGGAGGTGGTGCAGGTGGACTTCGTTCAACCGTAACTGCAACTGGTCGTGGAGGAGCATTAGAGTCTGCTATAATGCTTTCAAAAGGAACTAGCTACACAGTTACCGTTGGCGGTGGCGGCGCAGGAGTAGGTGCCTATGCAGGCATAATAGGAAATAATGGTCAGAATTCTACATTCTCTACTGTCACATCACTTGGCGGAGGAGGCGGAGGTGCAAGTACTAATGGAGCAAACGGTGGTTGTGGTGGTGGTGCTACTTATTCTTCAGCTAAAGCTTATCCTGGAACAGGAGCAACTGGTCAAGGTTATGATGGCGGAGAAGATATATCTGACAGTTCACCTTACCCAGCAGGCGGCGGTGGCGGAACAGGTCAAGTAGGTCAAAATCCAACTGGCAATACTATTGGCGGTAATGGTGGAAATGGTACAGCGGTTGCAATTACAGGTTCATCAGTTATTTATGGTGGCGGAGGAGCAGGAGGCGTTTACGGCGCTGGTTCAACTTCTATAGGCGGTACAGGCGGTGGTGGTAATGCACAAGGTGGTGCGGGAAGTGCAAACCTTGGTGGAGGTGGTGCTGGTAATGCAAACAATACTACTGGAGGTAATGGTGGTTCAGGTATTGTAATAATTAGATCGTTATCTACAGCAGCTTCTGCAACAGTATCTCCAACAACTTCAGGTTTATATAAAGTTTACACATTTACTGGAACAGGAAGTATTACCTTCTAATGTCTAGAATCAGAGATATAGCAAGCATACTAACTTCAGCAAATGCTCTTTCAACTGATGTTGAAACAGCGGCAGCAATAACATCTGCTATTAATGCTTTGCCTCCAGGATATCAAAGAGGTAATACTGCTTCCCGCCCTGTTTCTCCAACAGTAGGAGACATTTATGTTAACACACAAACAGGCTTTGTAGAAATTTATGAATCAACAGGGTGGTCACAAGTTGGCGGAATTGCATCAACAGTAACAGGAGTTACTGCAACGAATACTCCAACATCACGGGCATATAATAATGGGGCGGCTTCAATAGCATTCACACCAGGATCTGTCCTTGGTAAAACATATGCAGTTACTTCATCTCCTGGCTCATATACAGCAAGCGGGTCGGTATCACCAGTTATTGTTACTGGCTTACAATCTTCAACACAGTATACATATACTGTAGTTGCATCAAATAATTATGGCACCGCTGCAGCAAGTGCTGCGAGTAGCGCAGTAACTGCAACTACTGTGCCACAGGCACCAAGTATAAGCGCAGCTGCAGCAAATCAATCTGCAACAATTACTATTACGCCAGGTGCAACTGGTGGATCTGCAATAACAGCATATTCAATTGTTTCAAGTCCAGTTACAACAACACAAACTACTTCTAACACTACATATACTTTTACTGGTTTGACAAATGGCACGTCCTACACATTTACTGCTACAGCAACTAACTCTAATGGAACATCTACAGCAAGTTCTGCAAGTAACTCAATTACCGCTCAAGAACAAACAGCATCAGTTGATTATCTGGTAATAGCTGGAGGCGGAAGCGCAGCATCTAGCGAAAATGGCGCTGGCGGAAGCGGTGGCGGTGGAGCAGGAGGTTATAGAACTTCTACTTTGACAATTGCCTTGGCAACACCTTATACGATACAAGTTGGTGGCGGCGGCGCAGGAAGTGGCAATGTTAATAATGGAAATAAAGGAACTAACTCGTTTATTTCTGGAACTGGAATTACAACCGTAACATCAACTGGTGGTGGCCGCAGTCTTTTAAACGCAGCAAGTGAGACTGGCGGTTCTGGGGCGGGTGGTCGTTGGAACGGTGGTGCTGGTGCTGCTGGTAATGAAGGAGGATTTACTCCAGTAGAAGGATACGCTGGAGGAAGCATCCCTGGAGGAAATGTTCAAGGCGGTGGAGGCGGCGGAGCAGGAGGTGTAGGAGGTGTTGGAAATTCTGGAACTCAAACAGGTGGAGCAGGTGGTATAGGTGCTGCTAGTAATATTACTGGAACAAGCATTACTCGTGCAGGTGGAGGCGGCGGAGGCGGCGGAGTAGCTGGTGGAGCAGGTGTAAATGGAGGTGGTTCAGGTGTTGGATACGGACTTGCAGGAGTTGCTGGAACGGCAAATACGGGCGGTGGCGGTGGTGGTAGTTACGGACAATATGCTTCAGGTGGAGCAGGTGGTTCTGGCGTAGTTATTATTCGTTCATTGTTAACAGCTGCATCTACTACAGGTTCTCCAGTCGCAACAACTTCAGGATATTATAAAATTTACACATTTACAGCAACAGGGAGTATAACCTTCTAATGGCTAAAAAAATTAGAGTATGGGACGGAACAACTTGGCAACCAGTTGGTATTTCTGCTGCCCTTCCAAATTCTTTTAATATTATTGCTGCAGGCAATACAACTCTTGAAGCAGGAAGAAGATACTTTGTAAATACTTCAGCTGCTAGAACTTTAACTCTTCCGTCTTCCGCCTCAGCTGGAGACACTATTGAAATTTATGATTCAACAGGAAATGCGGGAACTAACAATATTACAGTAGCAAGAAACGGCGGGAAAATTAACGGATTAACAGAAGATGCTATAATAGATGTTAATCAATCTATATCAATATTAGTATATACAGGAGCCACTTTAGGCTGGAGGTTTGAGTAATGGCAATTAGAAAATCAAGTTCATCAGGTATTCCGTTTGGAAATACAGCGGGAAGACCAACAGCAGCTACAGGCCAACCATATTTTAATGGAGAGATAGGAAGACTTGAGTTGTACACATCTAATGGATGGCAAAATATTGTTCAAGAAACTCCTGGAATAACAAGTGTATCTGGAACATACAATGAATCTACAGGATCTGGAACATTTACAATTTCTGGTACAAACTTTGTTACAGATGGACTTGTATATGCAGTTGGAACAAATGGAACTGAGTATGCAGCAACAACATCAACTACCAATTCAATTGTGCAAATGACTGCTTTATTTACTGGTCTTTCTCCAGCATATGAACCATATGATGTTAAAGTCTTAAACCCTTCAAATCTTTTTGGTTTATTGCCAGATGCATTTTATATTAACGATTCACCAATATGGAGCACAGCTTCAGGTTCTCTGGGAACATTTAATTCTCCAAGCTCAGTTAGTTTACAATTAGCAGCAACAGACGATGAGTCAAATACTATATCCTACTCTATTTCTTCAGGATCACTTCCAGGCGGAGTATCTTTATCTTCTAATGGGTTAATTTCAGGCACATTGATTGCTCCTAGCGGAACATATTCATTTGTTGTATCTGCATCTGATGGCGCAAATACAGGACAAACTCGGTCATTTAGTATTACATCAGTAGCCGCAACAATTACTGGTGGAACAATAACAACATCGGGATCTTATAGAATTCATACATTTACATCAAGTGGATCATTTGCGACAGACAGAAATTCATTGAGTGTTGAATACCTGCTTATTGGAGGCGGCGGAGCGGGCGGAGATGATATTGGCGGAGGCGGCGGAGCAGGCGGAGTTCTTTCTGGAACACAGTCTTTGTCATCACAATCTTACTCAGTTATTATTGGTGCAGGAGGTGCCGCATCGATAGGATTCGAAGGTTCTGGTCAAGGAATTGATGGCAATAACTCAACTGCTTTTGGTTTAACTGCATTTAAAGGAGGAGCTGGCGGAGGTGAAGGATCCTCTAATGCTAACGGAGGTAGCGGAACATACGGCTCTGGCGGCGGTGGAGGCTATAGCACAGGTTCTGCAGGATCTGGTACATCTGGTCAAGGTAATTCGGGTGGTAATGGTGCTAGCGGCAATGGTGGCGGTGGAGGTGGTGCTGGAGGCAGCGGATCTACTGGTGCACCTGGACATGGAGGACCTGGAATACTAAATTCAATTTTAGGAACCAATTACTATTGGGGCGGCGGCGGTGGTGGAAACTCCTATAGCGCACAACTCTCTGGTGATGGAGGTATTGGCGGTGGTGGTGGAGGCTCAACTGCAACTAACAGTGGATCTGGCGGAGCTGGAGCTGGGGGAGGTAGCGCTCTAAATAATGGTGCTGCGGGAATTCATTCTGGAGGTAAAGGCGGAGACGGTGGAGCAAACACTGGCGGCGGCGGAGGAGGTTCTAAAGAATCAAATAGCGGTCAATTTTCTACTTCAGGTGCTGGTGGTTCTGGAATATTTATTGTTAGGTACCTTAAATCAGTAGTAGGTTTATAGCCTATGTCTTATCAACTTAAAGTAATCAAAGATCACCCTATTGGCTTTTGGGCATTAGATGAGTCTTCTGGTACCACCGCCCTAGACAGATCAGGATGTGGAAATAATGGAACATATACTGGCGGAATCTCAACAGGAATCATTCCACTTGTTTCAGGCGGAGCAAATGGATCCCTTATAACTAATACCAAATACATAACATTACCTGTAACTAAGGATTATTATGGATCTACCGCTGATGGCGGATTTGCAGATAACAACTCATCAGATAATTCATTCTCATTAGAGGTGTGGTTTTATACTAAAATTACAACAACTGGCCTTACAACTATATTTGCAGACTCTACAAAAAATGTGGGCATCTTCTATGAAAAGGGAAACATAGTATTTAAACTTGAGGCGGAAAGACTTGATTACACTTTACCTAATATCAGCCAATCTCATCATATTGTAGCCACATATTCTGTTACAGAAATGTCATTATATGTAGATGGTAAATTTGCAACAAGCAAATCTTTAACTAATTATAATTTTACTAATGCAACAATTACTTTAAAATTGGGGCCAACAGGAAATTCAGCAGATTCATTTATTGTAGATGCCCCAGCAGTTTATAGATATGCTTTGGGTCTTGATAGAATTGTAGAACATTATACTTATTCTGGTACTACTTCTCCCCTCCAAATTTCTTATCCAGATGGTGGAACATTATTTGAAATATATGATGATAGCGTAAGCAAGCAATTTAATTTTGCATATCCCGCTAACCGCCCATTAGAATATTTTGCTACAGAATATTTGGCTTATAACACAGAGGAAAAATGTTTAGAAATTAAGAAAACAGCCTCTGCAGCCTCTAGGAGCGTAGTTGTAACAGATGCCATAGCAATTCCTTCAGGATTTGATTTAGACTCCTCTAAGATAGAGTGGAACGGCGATAATGGGGTATCCGTAAGAACTTCTACAGATGGAACAACATGGTCTTCAGCTATTAATGGAAAAGCCATTCCTCAATTTAAATTAGGATCATTTAGTTCTGAAAGAACCCTTTATCTTGAGATAACATTTACCTCATCTGATACAACTAAATTTATTCCAAGACTTTACAGCCTTCTTTTATGCTTCTATAAAGATCAAGTTTTATACTCCCCAAGTAATCCAGAATATATTTATACAATAGAGGGCACATCAGGATTTGCCATAAAAGATATTGCCTTTGGAAGAATTGAATATCCTATCTTGTCCCGCCAAAAATTAAATGGGCTTACAACAGCAGATGGGTCGGGATTCAAAATTGATACTACTCAATCAATTAGAACAGTAGAGTTCTTTTTAACCCTATCTGACCTAACAACAAATTCTATTATATTTAGTGGAGCTTCTGGAAATTTTGTATCTGCAAGATACTCATGGGTAACTAATGGAACTATTACTAAATCTAATATATCTGCTATTTATGTTAATGGAATAGATCGGACATCTCAAACAAACATAAGCTCAGTATTTTTAGCAAATGAGCTTTATCACGTCCTGATAGTAACAAGTGGTCCAATTACGGGAACAATTTTATTTAACCATATAACAACAGGCGGCCCTTCTAGCTTATATCAGTATATTTCTTATTATCCATCCGCCTTTAATTCTAATTTGGCCCTATCTCATTACAACATGCATATAGGCAGATCCGCTACAGTAGCAGACGATTCGTCCATGATATTGACAGAAAAGTCTGTAGAGTTCTATGATAACGACTGGATTGTAATTCAAAACAAATAATTTGTCATATTTCTTGACAAAAAGATGGACTTAGGTAGGGAATGATGGTAAAATAAATTACTATGGATATAAATAGCCCTAAATATAAAATTCTTGAAGAAGAAACAACGCTTGGGATCTATGTTTGGGAAATGCCTGATGGCAGATGGATTGGGGATGACGATGGCAACTTTCTTTCGATCACGTCCAAAAAAGGAAATCAATCCAAGATCGATGCTTTGGCTAGAGAAGTTAGCTCGTTCGGTATATATGAGGGCGGGCCTAAGTTTCTTTCTGGAAGAAGGAAAATTGATGATGAAGAATTCCAACACCAAAAACAAAGACTTGACTGGGGATTAGTTCCTGATCCATACGATATTGGAAACTATAAAGACGAAATGAAAAAATTAGGTGGTATAAAATGAGCGTAGAATTTCTTGATGATGATAATGCAGATAGCGTAATTAATATCTCAAACACAGCAGACTGGTTCTCCTTAAAAAAGGATGAAGTAAGCAATGATCCGTTTGCAGCAGGACTAGACGAACTTAAGAAAGTTCGAGGACTAGGTTCTTCATTTAAGCGCAAGGTAAGCAGAGAGTTTTCTAAATCATTTAGCGGTGTAGAAGGAACGGGAACACAACAGAATTTACTAGCACAAGCTATTACAGGCTATGCTATGTTCGACTTGGTGGAGCCACCATATAATCTTGAATACCTTTCAAAGGTATATGAAATTTCAACATACAACTATGCAGCAATTAATGCAAAGGTTGCAAACATTGTTGGACTAGGTTATGACTTTGTAGAGACAAAGAAAACAAATGATGCATTTGATTCAATCACAGATGATAAGGCTCTTGAAAGAGCTCGTAGAAAGCTAAGCAAGTTAAGACAAGATATCCATGCATGGCTTGATACCACAAACGAAGAAGATACATTTACACAAACATTGATCAAGGTTTATACAGACCTTGAAGCAACAGGAAACGGCTACATTGAAGTCGGTAGAACAACAGGCGGAAACATTGGATACATTGGACATATTCCAGCAAAGACAATGCGTGTTCGCAGACTAAGAGATGGCTTTATTCAATTACTTTATGGCAAGGCAGTATATTTCAGCAACTTTGGAGAAAAGGAAGTAGAGAATCCAATTGCTGGACAAGAAGATCGCCCAAATGAAATTATACATTTAAAGAAGTACACACCAATGAACAACTACTACGGATTGCCAGATATTGTTGCAGCCCAAGTTGCTCTTGCAGGTAATGAATTATCAGGTAGATATAACCTTGATTACTTTGAGAACAAGGCGGTCCCAAGATATATTATTACAGTAAAGGGAGCCAAGCTTTCTCCAGAATCAGAAAGAAAATTACTTGAGTTTTTTCAGGTCGGATTAAAGGGAAAGAATCACAGATCCCTATATATTCCACTTCCAGGAGATACGCCAGATTCAAAGACAGAATTTAAAATGGAGCCAGTGGAAGCAAATCCACAGGAATCTTCATTTAATGTTTATCGTAAATCAAATAGAGATGAAATTCTATTGGCTCACCGTGTCCCAATTAATAAAATTGGAACCCCAGAGGGAGTTAATTTAGCGGTAGCCCGTGATGCAGATAAAACATTTAAAGAGCAGGTTTGCCGTCCAGCCCAAATGATTTTAGAGAAGAAAGTAAATAAAATATTTGAAGAAAAGACAGATGCCCTATCTCTTAAATTTAATGAATTAACTTTAACTGACGAAGATACTCAGTCTAAAATTGACGAAAGATATTTAAGAATGCAGGTAATTACCCCCAATGAAGTTAGAATTAGAAAAGGCATGATTCCGCTAGATGGTGGAGATAATGTTATTGAACTTAAGGGCCCAGCAAAAGCCGAACAGGCAGCGGTGGCTGGAAATACCAGACAAAGGTCTCAAGATCGCCAAGCAAACACCCCAGATATTTCTGGTGAGGGAAGAAATGCTAAAGGCGATGGCAGACAGGTTGACTAACTCTACTCAACTGTTATTTGCCTTTTTATCTATAAGTCGCTAAAATTAAGCATATGAATATTGAAAAGTCTTTATGGACTAGCCATGGCAACGACATTAACTTGTCTGTACCTTTCACTAAAGTTAACCGTGAAAAGAGAACTGTCTCTGGTTTTGCAACACTTGACAATGTAGACCAAACTGGTGACGTTGTAACTTCCGAGGCAAGCGTAAAGGCCTTTGAAGGTTTCCGTGGGAACATCCGTGAGATGCACGGATCTCTTGCAGTTGGAAAGATGGTTTCTTTCAAGCCAGAAACTTTCTATGATCCAGCAACTAAAGAATTTTATAATGGCGTTTATGTAACAGCATACATTTCAAAAGGCGCACAAGATAGCTGGGAAAAAGTTCTAGACGGAACTCTTTCAGGATTCTCAATCGGCGGGAAGATTAAAGAATCAGATAACGAAGTTAATAAAGCTACAGGTAAGACTGTAAGATTTATTAAAGATTACGAATTGATGGAACTATCAATTGTAGATTCACCAGCAAATGAGCTATGTAACATTCTTTCTATTCAGAAAGTAAATGGACAATACATTGCAAAAGGTATAGCAGTAGATGTTGTAACCGAAAATATTTTTTACTGTGAAGACAGTAACTCTGTTTTTATCTCAACAGAGAAGACATATGACTCACCAGTATCTGGTAAGCCAGCACAACTAATTGGTTGGGTTGAGAGTTCAGATGTTAACAAAGCAAAAGAGATTGATAAGATTCTTGATGCGTACAAGCATTCAAGATTTACGTTGCCTGATACACAAAAAATTGCAAAACAGGCAAACGCAGAAGGAGGTAATGAAATGTCAGATAACACAGAAAACGTAGTTGCTGAAGATGTTGCAGTAGATGCAGCAGTTGAAGTAGCCGTTGAAGAGACAGCAGTTGTTGCAGAAGATGCAGCTCCAGCTGAGGCTCCTGCAGAAGATGCAGTAGCAGAAGACGTTCCTGCCGAGACTCTGGAAAAAGCAGCCGAAGTATCAGAAGATAAGGTTGATGAACCTGATTTTGCGAAGATGTTAGGCGATCTAAAAGGCTTTTTTTCAGAAACTCTAAACAAGGCATCTGAAGCAAATGCAGCACAAGTAACAACAATCCAAGAGACTGTTGAAACTTTCAGCAAGAGCGTAGATGCTAGAATTTCAGAGTTGGCAGAACAACACACAGTACTTTCAAGCGCTGTAAATGATATCAAGAGCACGATTGATGGTGTACAAAAGCGTGTCGACGCAGTAGAATCAGAGACTGCAATTAAGAAGTCTTCAGATCTTGGCCGATCAGAAGAAGTAACAATCAAAAAATCCAAATGGAACGGTTCTTTCCTCGGTTCCGTGAACGAAATATTTAACTAAGGTAGGTGAAAAATAAATGAGTAATGAAACATTAGAAAAGGCAATTGCATCTGGCACAACAGCTAGAGGTACATTTGCTTCAACAACTGGTGGTGCAGGAGTACACGTAGCTAGCGAAGCTGGCAACGGTGGTCTTCTCAACCCAGAACAATCTGCTCGCTTCCTTGACTATATGTTCGACGCAACCGTAATCGGTAAAGTTGCACGTACAGTTCGTATGAAGTCAGACACAGCCGAGATTGACCGTATGTCCGTTG
>JBBALJ010000099.1:0-10831 GCA_040403075.1 Bacteroidia bacterium | reverse complement strand
GTATCTTCGGTACGATTTTCAATCCTTTCTTCAATAACTTCCTTGTGCCAATCAGAAATATCTAATTCTGTTTTTGAATTTTCAACACTATCCCAAAGTAGGTTTGCTAACTTTAGCCTTTCTCCAATCGTTAATTTATCTATGTCAATGATATGTGCCATACGATTATTTTATTTCAAAAATAAGAAAGATTGAGGGATATGCAAATGGGTTAAAGACTCTTGTTCATTTTTATAAGCTTAGTCACCTAGCTGTGGCTCGGAAGCATACGCTTCGGAACATGGATTCAAATCCATTCTATATGTTACACGACATGCGCTGCGCTAACATGTCGAGTAGCGAAGTATTTAGTTTTTTAATATCTATCAAAAGAGCCATATTTTATTATTTCAAAATTAGAGATACTAAGTTCAATTAGCATAGTAATTTATTATAAATACCATTATTATTGAAAAAAATAAAAGAATTTGACAAATGATAAAACAAACCATTTTAATAGTATTGACAGCTTTAACGATTTTAAGCTGTAACAGTTCAGATAACAAAAAAATGGCATCTCAACAAAGCCAAACCGAAACTAAAACACAAATAGATAGCTTATTAGATGAGCTAAATGATAAATTTACCATCAACGGTCAACCAATCAATCCAAGGGTTATTCATGAGCTAACTGGAGGCGATTTTGAAATGTCGGATGGGCCTATCATTACTGCTTTAGATTTAAAAAAGGCCAATGAAAGCAATTGTTATTTTTGCGATTCTTGCTTAGGTAAATACGATATTTATTTTGGCACAGATAAAGATGGCAATGATTTAGGCCATTTTTCTTATAAGTACTTGGGCAAAACCTCCAACAGTATCCATGTTGTAGAAACATCAAGCAATGGGGGAGGCTCTGGCTCTTGGAGTTTTGTTTTGTTCTTAAGTGTTCAAAAAAGAAATGCCTATGTAATGGGAGAAAAACAAGAGCAATTAATATTGAACTTGGAAGGCAGTGCTGACGGTCCGTCTGGTAGTGGATTATACGGTACCAATTCAAAAATAGCTATAAAACAAAACACGGTTATAATTGATTACGAAACCAATGAACCTGACGAAAATGGAAAAGAAAAAGTAACCAGAGATAGTAAGCAATTTGAGTTTTAATGTTGCGCTAAATTCGGATTTAGCCGATGTTTGCGTCCTCGCCAATATCAATTACGCTATTTTATTGCAGGCGAGGACGCCTGCAATGGAAAAAAAATAAGAAAGATTGAGGGATTTGCAAAGGGGTTAAAGACGCTGATTCATTTTCATTTAATAAGTCTCTCAGTTATGGCCTAAAGATAGGCAATGAGTATTTGAGATATAAAATCCGCTATAAGATGGCCAGTGAAAACCACCAACCATATGTAAAATTCACTTTACCAAAATATAATATTCTATGTTTTCCAATTCGTTTTTTGAATTCATTTCAATACTTTGCAAACGCACTTCTATTTTTTCATCACCATTTACCAATGGAATAATGTATTGCTTAAGGTCTATACTACCGTTGTCCGGTTCATTTTTCTTAAAAGCAAATAAATCATTTTTGGCTTTTACCATATTGGCTACATACTTTTTATTTTGATATTGAATCCATAAAGTATCTATTTTTTCGGTATGAAATGAAACTAATTTCTCTTTGTTAAACTCAAATGTTTTTTCTGAATTATAAGGGTAATTGTATCTTTTAAGCATGTATTTTGCACCATTGGTTTCATAAATATCATCAATTGTACGATTGAAATAGGTTAAAACACTGTTGTCTGCTTCTTTCGAAATATTTAAAATACTAAAGACCGAATCTGCAATTTTATATTGTTGAAATTGCGAATTATAATTACTATCTTTTTCTAGTTGGGTTTCAATGGCTACTAAATCAATGCCACAAAGTGGACTTACATCATTGATATTATTGGATTTTACCAAATAAGAAACAATTGAACGAATTTGCGCTGCTTCAGTTTTCTCAATTGGTTCTGGATTTGCAATAATTTTAGTTCCATCAAACAATTTGTTTTTTACCAATAACATTTCTAATCTATTTTGCTGACTAATGCGCGAAACCATAAAACCATTTTCTGGCCCAATTACCATTAACAAATGAACAATGGCCAAGCTTATCGGAATCAATTTGATGTTTAAATTTTTAGAAATTACACCATAAAATGTAATGCCTGCCAGCCATAAACTTAACCCCAAAATATAATAACGCTCTGTGGTAATTCCGTACTGGTTAATGCGCACAAAAACTGAAATAAAAAGAAGGCACAACAAAGGAATAATGGACCAATAAAAGTACTTCAAAGTAGATTTTACCCATTTATTTTCATCGTTATCTTTAATGGGGTGCAATAGCAAAAAACAAAATAAACCTAACACCGCATAAGCCAATACCAAACTTGAAACCCAACCTTTTGGCAAGGTAAAAGCTATTAGTATCTTTATTTCATAGGCATATAAAATTCCTAAATAAATTGCTGCAATAGGTAATAAGATATACTGCGCAAATATTTTTAAAGGATTTGGATAAACTATTTTTTCAATATATAAATTTTCCTTTTTAGTTATTCCTGCTAAAAATATGCAAGATTGGAAAAAGATATTGCACCAAAAGAAAATTGTTCCATAAACTTTGTCTTTAACATCCAATCCAAACAACTCTTTGCAGGCAAATAACGCACCAAAAACTCCTAAATAAACCACAATGGTATATATACTGGCAGTTATAAACCGTAAAAACAACGATTTATTAAACTCCCAAAACGAACTCAAATTTCCTTTTTGTAAATAAGCCGAAAACGCCACAGCCAAATGACCAACTAACAACAACACAAAATTCCGTTGAAAAGTATTTTCTGTCCAAATATTAGCAGTATTGTAAATGCTGAAATAAAACAAAACAGGAAAAAACAAGGCAAAAAAATGCTTTAAAATAGTATTTGCTTTGTTTTCGGTTTTTGATTCAAAAAACAAATAAATAGCCAAGCTAAAGCACAACCCAATATAACAAGTTAGAATGATTTTGCCATACCAAATTTGGTTTATATCAGCTACCTCCCACATGGCGGCATCAGCAGCACTGGCAGCTATAAACGAGCAAAGTAATGTAACTGGAAAGCGATAAAATACCTTTAAAAATTCTGTTACAATAAATTTAAAAGTAATAAATTTAAGCATAATGATTTGGTATTATTTGAATGCAATGTAAGAAATTGACCTAAAAACAGGAAATAGTAAAAATTTTCAATCTTCGAGATGTTCCATAGGGCATCTCAAAGCAAAGATAAAAACAGATTTAAATCACTTGTACATAACAAAAAAAAGCGACTCTTGCGAGTCGCTTTTTTTTACCTTGTATTAGCCTTAATTTTTAAAATACAATCCAACAATGGCTAGCATAAGTGCAACAAAAAAACCAAAAACCCAACGTAGCGTTTCCACTTTCGATTCTGATATTTTAAGTTCAAGTTTAGCAATATCTATTTTTAAAAGATTAATATCCTCCTTAGTAGCCAATACTTTTAGGTTGTTTTCGTTACTTTCTTTTATTTTATTGTCAACAAAAGTTACCAAAGCCTCAGCTTCTTTTTCACCTAATTTTAGTTTTAAAATTTGGAAAAGTTGTATATCGGTTGTTGTAATTACCATTTGTAAATTATTTCTAGCAAATATAAATATTTAATGAAACTAAAAAAAGCGACCCTTTCGAGTCGCTTTTCTGTTTATAATTTAAAAATAATTCTTAGCTGTGTTGTGAAACTTTTGGAGCTGCATCCAAAATTTCTTGGCTTACACCACTAGCATATTGTTCGAAGTTTTTAACAAACATACCTGCTAATTTATTTGCTTGTGCATCATATGCATCTTTGTCAGCCCAAGTATTACGTGGGTTTAAGATTTCTACTGGCACATTAGGGCAAGCAGTAGGCATTTGGTATCCAAATACTGGGTGTTGCTCAAAAGTTACATTGTTTAATTCACCATTTAATGCTGCGGTAATCATCGCACGCGTGAAAGATAATTTCATACGTGAACCAGTTCCGTAAGCACCACCGCTCCAGCCTGTGTTAATCAACCAAACGTTTACATTAGGATTTTCTTTTAATTTTTTACCTAATAATTCAGCGTATTTACCTGGATGTAAAGGTAAAAATGCTTTACCAAAACAAGCAGAGAAAGTAGCCGATGGCTCAGTAACTCCAGCTTCTGTTCCAGCAACCTTAGCAGTGTAACCGCTAATGAAACTGTACATAGCTTGACCTACATTTAATTTAGATATTGGAGGTAATACACCGAATGCATCTGCTGTTAAGAAGAAAATGTTTTCAGGAGTTTTTCCTACTGATGGTACTGCGATATTATCAATCAAATCGATTGGATAAGCAGCACGTGTATTTTCAGTTACTGATATGTTTGCATAATCAACGGTTGAAGTTCCAGGGATGAAACGAGTGTTTTCAACCAATGAACCAAAACGAATGGCATCAAAAATTTGAGGCTCTTTTTCTTTTGTTAAATCAACACATTTAGCGTAGCAACCACCTTCAAAATTGAATACCGAATCCTCAGCCCAACCATGCTCATCATCACCAATTAATTTACGATCTGGATCAGCACTTAAAGTTGTTTTTCCTGTTCCTGACAAACCAAAGAAAACAGCAGTATCGCCATTTTTACCAATGTTTGCAGAGCAGTGCATTGACAATGTATTACGCTCTTGAGGTAAAACATAGTTTAACACAGTGAAAATTCCTTTTTTCATTTCGCCTGTGTATCCGCTACCACCTACTAAAATGATTTTTCTTGAAAAATCAATGATTGAGAAATTGTGTTGACGGGTTCCATCTTCAGCTGCTACTGCTTTGAAACTAGGTGCATTTAAAATCAACCATTCTGTTTCGAAGTTAGCTAATTCGCTAGCTTCAGGACGAAGGAACAAGTTGTTGCAAAATAAATTGTGGTATGCAGTTTCGTTAACCACTGTTACATTTAATCTGTAGCGAGGGTCAGCGCATGCATAAGCATTACGCATATACACTTTTTTACCTGCATAATGTGCAATTACTTTGTTCATCAATTTCTCGAACTTATCGCTCTCGAAACGATTGTTGACATCACCCCACCAAACTGTATTTTCAGTTTTACTATCTACCACACAAAATTTGTCTTTTGGCGAGCGACCAGTAAATTCACCTGTGTCAGCCATTAAAGCTCCGGTATCTGTTAACTTACCTTCGCCATTAATAATAGCGTGACTTACCAATTCTGCTGGTGTAAGATTTTGATGAGCAGAGGATGCGCTTTTTAAAATGTTTTCAACAATAGTTTTATTTGTCATAGTCAATTATTTACAATTTAATGTGTAGGCAAATTTAATTTTATCTGCAAGTTATAAAAGTGATGCAAATTAAAAGTGATAAATATCAAATTAAAAGCTCAAACAAAAACGAGCTTTCAATGTATCAAACTACTAGAATACAATTAATTAAGAAAATGTAAAAATACCTATTTCCACACCAATCCACTAATCAAACGTTGCACGTCAGCATCAATAAAACTAAGCGCAGGAGCCAAGGAATCGCTATTGGTATGGGCATTAAAATAAAGTGAACCCCTTAAAAAATGATGGGTACTGTCTGTGACAAAAAATTGGGTATTGGTGGCAGTATTGCCTTGTAGGTTATAAAAAATGCCATGCTTATCGGGAGAAGAAATATAGTTTTCGATGATTTCATCTGCTTTTACCACGTGCTTAAATACCATCTCACGCGAGTCGTTAATCATCTTAAACAAAGATTCTCTGTTAGTGATAGGTAAGTAACTTAAATGAAGAGTTGCATTAAACTGTGGAAACTGAACATTATACCAACATTGGTGTGTGGCAAAATTAGGATCGAGTTCCACTTTAGCATACACTGGCAAATCAAACTCATAATGACAATCTTTTAACCAATAGCGTTCATATACCTTCGCAGGAAACTCCATCCGCTGAAAGCCTCTTGGCTTAGGTGTATAGCTTGTTTTATCGCTGCAAGAATGCAAAAAAAATGCTAAAAAAAATGTAAAGAATAGGCTTAAGGTTGTTTTTTTTTTGGAATTGAACATAGTAAAATTCAAAATTAAATGAACGATAAAAATCAAGATTAACTAATATTATAAATCCAATCAATCCTTATTTTGATTTGTTATTAAGGAATGCAATTGTAATACAAAATCTCTAGTAACTCCAAGTGTTTTTAATATAATTTCTGTGCGTTCTTCAGTTAGTTTTATTTCATCTCTTTCAATTCTAAGATAAGTACTAATATCAATGTTTAATTCATAAGCTATCGATTTTGTGCTTACTTTTTTTAATTGTCTCACTAGTTTTAATTTTGAGCCAGTTATCATAAATTAAGATTTTGCCTCTAAAATAAAATAACAACGAATAAAATCCCAAAAAAGCAACTAATGCCTAAAAAAGGCAAATTATGCCTTGAATATAAAAATTAAATTAAAAAAATTTGTACTGTAGAAATTTAGCTAAATCTATAAATAAAGGGTAGCCGAAAACTTTTTAGAGTAGGCATTCAAATTAAACTTAATTTTATGAAACGATTTTTATTATTAGGACTTCTGTTAGTCCTATTTTTAGCAATTACAAAAAAATCAAACGCTTCAATTACCTATGCTGGTAATCCAACAATTGTTTGGAGAGGAGATCCAATGACTTCCACATCAGGAACACTATACTGTTCTGGTTCAATTATGTATGTATGCTGTATTCGTGATGGAAACTCATTATGGATTAATACAGGAGGTGGAGGATTGTGGGCAACCTGTTCACCTGCGGCTCAAAAAGAGAATATTACGGGTGACTTAGCAGAATCAGAACATGAATTTGATGATGCCCAAAGATAATACTTAAACTAAAATTAACGCCTGCTCTATTTTTAAATAGAGCAGGTATTATTAATCTTTAATATTCAATATGAAAATAATATTCCTTACAATAAATTTGATAATCTTAAGTTTGTCCAACTTAAAGGCAGCTGATACAATTTATTTTAGCAACAATCTACCGCAAAACATAATTACAATTGATTATAAAAAATCTTGTCAGACCTATAAAGAACCAATTAGCAACAAAATTTATCAATTTCGTGACAATTCAATTACCCCAACAATTAGTTTTCAATTTAATCAAAAATATGAAAAACTAATTTTTGATAGTTACTTCAATGACAATGGCAAATCCTACAACTTATCAAAAAAGGCATATCAAATAAATCAAATTTACACTCCACTATGTAAAACCGAAAAGTACTTTGTTGATGATAAAAACAATATATATACCATCGTAAGTGGCCTTTGCGCAAGATTAAATCCTAAAGGAAATCCTAAAGAAGATTTTATTATGGAAGGTTTTTTTAGTGTAATTAAATTAGGAAATGATACTATAGAAAATATTTATCCGATTGATGATCCTTTCATAAACCCTGATTATTACATTCTAAATTTTGCCAATTTTTATTGCATAGAAAACGGATTTGTATTCACATTGGCCAATCAAACCCCTGAAGTAAGCAAAAAGTATTTTTTAGGAAATTGGATAGAAAAAAATGGAAGACTAAAGTTCAGTAAACTTATTGAAACAGAATTACCAAGTTTTCATATTAAAAATAAAATAGAATATAATCTTATGGACTTTTTTGTAAAAGGAGATAAAATCGCTTTTTATATGGGTGATGCTATAATCGACATAAATAATCACAAGGAATACAAATTAGAAATAAACAACTTCCCAATAACTAGTTTTGATAATATTGCGCATGGAGGGATATTTGATATAAAATTTTCACTGTGTGACTTTATTCAGCAGGATAGGCAAATGAAAGTAATTTATCGTAAAAACAATACTTTCTATTATTCTTCATACTTAATAGAAAACGGGAAATATATCTTACAAACTGAAAAAGAAATTAGACAATTTTCTTTAGATAATATTGAGCGTGTACCCTTCTTTGATGAGGAAGGTAAAATTCTCTTTCAGATAAAAGAAAAAAATTACTTTCTAAGGTTTAGTTCTTCTGAATTATAAACTTACAAGTTTTCAGCAATACTCACTTTCACCCTTTTTATTTTCCTTTTGTCAACCGCCTCAATTTTGAAACTATAAACATCATATTTTATGGTTTGTCCTCGGTAAGGTAGATTACCATTAAGTTCAAGTAACATTCCACCCAAGGTTTCGGCTTCTTTCCTCACATCTTCAAACACTTCTTCCTCTATCTCCATATAACGGCACATATCTTTAATGCTCACTTTAGCTTCAAACATATAGTTGTTTTTGTCTATGCGTTGGTAATCGTTTTCCTCCTCGTCATATTCATCATTTATCTCACCAAATACCTCTTCCAGCACATCTTCCATGGTCACTAATCCACTAATACCGCCAAACTCATCTGCCACCAAAGCCAAATGAACACGCTTGTTTTGAAAGTCTTTAAGCAAATCGTCAATCATTTTGCTTTCAGGTACAAAAAAGGGTTTACGCAAAAGTGTTTTCCAATTAAAATCTTCAGGTTTATCAAGGTGTGGCAATAAATCTTTGGTGGATAGCACACCCGTTACATTGTCTAAAGAGCCTTCATAAACAGGCATTCTTGAATAACCCCACTCATTGATAATTTGCATCAAATCTGTAAAGCTTGTATTGGCATTCACCGCAATGATATCAGGCCTTTGCCTCATTATTTGTGTTACTGAGGTATTACCAAAATTAACAATGCTTTTTAAAATATTTTTCTCTTGTTTGGGCGCATCTTTCTCGCTTGTAATATCAATAGCATGACTCAATTCATCCATTGATAAAATATGTCCTCGTTTGGTAACGCGCTTATCTATTATGGAAGTAGAATGTATCAAAACATAAATTAAGGGCTTCAAAAACTTATAGATGCTATACATAGGAATAGCAACAAATCCAGACACCTTCACATTGTTTTGCACCGAATAAATTTTGGGTATAACCTCCCCTATCAACACAATTAAAAAAGTAACAAGCACTACCTCGAAAACAAAACCAAAAATTGGATTGGCTTCAAAGTCGAAAACAGTATGAAACAAAATGGTTGAAACCATTACTGTGCAAACCGTCACAAAGGTATTGGCTACCAAAATCGTGGCTAATAAACTTTTTGGGTTATTTAGCAAAAATTTGAGCGATTTTGCGGTTTTGGTTTCTGTTTCAGTTAGCTCTTCAATTTGTAATTTACTTAGCGAGAACAAAGCATTTTCAGAACCAGAAAACAAACCTGCAGAGCCAATAAAAAAAACAGTACTTAGCAAACAAAACAAAATGGTTGGCATGTCTGCTGACGACAATGACTCGTTAAAAATGGATAATAATTGAAAGTAGGGATTAAGCGGAGGTTCCATCTATGGTTTTTAAATTTTTATATTTTGCCGACTATTAAAAAGGTAAATCGTCTGATTGGTTATTAGGTTCTTGAATAGGGGTTTGAACTGATTGAGTAACTGGGTTAGTATTTTGAGATGCTTGATTATGCCCAGCATCAGTATTTCTTGGTGTTTCACCCAATAAAGTGATACTTGTTGCTCTAATTTTTTTACCTGTTTTTTCAACACCTTCTTTATCTTTCCAAGTTTCTGTTTTTATGCGACCTTCCACATAAATCTGCTTGCCTTTTTTGCAGTATTTCTCGACTATCTTAGCCAAACTATCCCATGTTTCTATTCGGTGCCATTCGGTTTCGGTAACTTTCTCTCCATTGCGATCGGTATACCTTTCTGAAGTGGCAAGTGTAAAGGTTGCTACCACTTTTTGGTTATCCAAATATCTTACTTCTGGATCTTGGCCTAAATTGCCTATCAACATTACTTTGTTTAACGACATAACTATGCTTTTATACTTTTAAACTTATTGCAAGTTATGCTTTATCAGAAATTTTTCAAGTAATCTTGGTACTGCGTAGTTTTTAATTTCATGTAAATCTACTTTAACCCATTCTTTTTGAGGCTTGATTGTGCTCATTTCTAGTTCCCAAAAATCCGCCCAAATGGTTTGATGCGTAAGCTGATGCTTGCTTTCATAAGTGCATGAAATACGCTTGATATTATCAGTACTTAAAATCGTTTTCAATTGTGGTAACATTTCTTCCAAACTTTCCTTCTGGCTGGTTTCAATTAAAGGAAATTCAAACAAATGCTGCCAAATATCTTTCTCAAACCTTTGTTTTAGGTAAGTTTGATTTTTATGTTTAATAAAAAGATAGTTAAAAAAGCGATCGCGGGGCTTTTGTTTCTTTATTTTCTTAGGGTATTCGGGCGCTACGTTTTTCTTAAAAGCTTCGCAAAATGTATTTAATGGACACTCGGCACATTTAGGATTTTGAGGTAAACAGACCAAAGCACCCAATTCCATAATGGCTTGGTTGTGCAATGCAGGTTGATTTGTATCTAAAAATTCTGTTGAAAGGCTTTCAAATATTTTTTTTCCTTTACTAGAATTGATAGGCTCATCAATAAGAAAAAGTCTTGAAAGCACTCTATTAACATTGCCATCCAAAACGGAATAAGGCAGATTGAATGCAAAACTAGCCACAGCAGAGGCTGTATAAGGTCCAATACCTTTCAGTGCAATCATTTCATCATAGCTTGTTGGAAATGAATTTCCATATTTCTCATAAATGAGATTGGCAGTATGATGCATATTACGGGCACGGCTATAGTAACCTAAACCTTGCCACAGCTTCATTACATCGTCCAAAGGAGCTTCAGCCAAATCTTTGATACTTGGATA
>JBBALJ010000098.1:0-11047 GCA_040403075.1 Bacteroidia bacterium | reverse complement strand
GCAGGGTTGAAAGTTTTTTATCAACATCCAATTTGTCTTCTGCTAATAAAACCAAGTAAATTCCTGCAGTGTCGGCTTTTATATACGAGGCTAAAAGTGTCCCATTGTTTTCCCACTCTTTAATCATTTCTTGTTCTTTGGGTAATAATGCCATTCTTGTTTCATTGTCCAATCCTTGCAAAAGGATATCTATCATAAATTTAGTCATAATGTGGCTTCTTTCGTGTGTTATTTATCGGTCTAGAGATTAACCCTTTTTTTATATTATGCTCTATTTACTTTTTTTTATCAGATTTATAATGATGTTCTGTAAATCTATTCCAACCCATTTTTGATTTTGATTCTACAGCCCAACGAAAACCTTCTTCTGAATCCGGCCAATATATCATTCTAGCTAATCCGGCAGGCATTTCTGCCTCAAAGCTTATGGCCTCTGGATGAACATCAGAACCATCTTTAATTTTCCCATAAGAGTTTTTTCCATCCGAAGTAAATGAACGAAAAAAGATCTCTCCTTCCTCAACTCCAAAAAATGCCATTTCTTCGTAGGTCTTTTCTCCAAACTTCCAAGTTGCGATTAACTGAATGTAATTACTGCCTAGAACCTTTTCAAACTTTCTTTCACATACAACTTTCCCCATTGGAGAATCAGCAGTTGCTGTCCAATTACCAATTAATGGCTGAAGCAAGCCTAGCTTGCCTTTTCCTTTCTTCCAATTAATCGAATTCTTTTTCAAGGCTTTCTTTTTATATTAAAGTTGCACTTAAGGTTTTGAGTGATGGAACAATTTATTTCTAATAAAACTAACCGTATCTATAGTGATGTAAATTAAACGAAAAATTTAAATCAAATACAAATACCGCATTTGGCTAAAATTGCTGGTGGCATGTTTCTTCACAGAAAAAACAAATACAATTAATGGAAATGAGTATTGATCTTTTTGCTTTTCATGATCACTTCTTTCCTAGTTTGGACTCAGAATATGTTGAACTTTTATTAAAACTACATTTTCAAGGTGTAATAATTTTAGATTTTATTATCTTAATAGGTTTAAATACCAAATTGAAAAATTTAGAATTGTTGCGAATGATACCCATAAGATATATGGCACAAGTAACCAAGCGGCCGTTTTTGAAAATGATGAAAAGATAAAAATGGTCATAATAATAGTTATTACCATTAAAATTATATCGACCAATGCCAATGCAGGGGAGTGGAATCTGAAGAAGAAAATACTCCAACAAAAATTTAAAAATAGTTGAGTTGCAAAAATTAAATAGGCCTTGCGTTTGTTTATTTCAGTGGCTTTGTTTTTCCATATAAGTGCTAAGGAAATTCCCATTAATAAATATAATGTTGTCCAAACGGGTCCAAAGAGGTATCCCGGTGGATTCCAGGTTGGTTTATTGAGATTGTCAAACCATACATTGTTTTGAGCACTTGCAAGCAACGCACTCATGATTCCTGTAATTTCACATAGGAGAATGGAGATAATGAATTTCCATGATACTGATAATTTATTTCTTGGTACCATTTTTAGAATTTATTTATTGGTTTTCACTGTAAGGGCTGGAAATAATAGTGCTAATGATTGTCTATGGGTAAAGTATTTATATATCCAATTTATAAAAACGATTATACGGTTCTTAAATCCAATTAACAAAAATAAATGTAATGTCATCCAAATAATCCAAGCAAAAAATCCTTGAAAAGACAGTTTTGGATTTGCTAAATCAACTACAGCCTTGTTTCTGCCAATGGTTGCCATGCTACCTTTGTTATTATACTTAAATGGTTGTATTGCTTTTTTATTCGCTAAGCGAATAAAATTATTTGCTACATTTATAGCTTGATCAATGGCTACACTTGCCAATTGTGGAAATCCTTTTGGATGTAATTCCGTTTGAATAAAAGCAATATCACCAACTGCAAAAACATTATTGATTGAAACAACACGATTATAGATATCCGTTTTTATTTGATTTGTTTTGGTGATAAGGTCGGGGCTGATTCCATTTGGAATATTTCCCTTAACGCCCGCAGCCCATATCACAAATGTTGATTGGATTTCGGTTTTATCTTGCAATAAAAGTTTATATCCGTCATACTCTTTTACAATGGCATTTGTTTTAACAATAACGCCTAATTTGCTTAAATACTCTTTTGCTTTTTTCGAGGAAGTATCACTCATGTTTCCTAAAAGTTTTGAAGTTCCTTCAAGCAAATAAATGTTCATTTTTGTGAAATCTAATTCGGGGTACTCAAATGGAAGAGAATCATTCTTCATTTCTGCTAAAGCCCCGCTTAGTTCAACTCCTGTTGGGCCGCCACCAACAATTACCACAGATAATAGTTTTTCGATGTTTGCTGTTTTAGTAGCAACAGCATCTTCAAAATGTTGTAAAAGGGTATTACGTATTTGCAATGCTTCAAAGGTTGATTTCATAGGAAATGTTTTTTCCTGAAATACCAGGTTGCCAAAGTAATTTGTAGTTGCACCCGTTGCAATTATGAGATAATCATATCTAAAATTTTGTTTTTCTGTCTGTACACTGTTTGTATCGCAATGTATTGATACAACTGACTCTACGCGAATGCTTACATTTTTACTTTTCTCGAAAATATTTCGCAGTGGAAATGAAATGTTACTTGCATCTAAATTTGCCATCGCCACTTGATAAAATAGCGGTTGAAATTGGTGATAATTATTTTTGTCGATTAACGTAATTCTATAGTTTGGATGATTATTTAATGACCGTGCAATTTTGAGTCCAGCAAAACCAGCCCCAATGATGACAATATGTTTTATAGAACTTTGGGCATATCCTGCTGCCATTGCTTGCAATGAATCGTTATAGTCTTTTAATATGCTTTCGTTTATTTCAGGTTTATCCTTGTTAGGAATGGTAACAGTCATTTCATCTAAAAACTTTGATAGTTCCGGATAATTCTCTTGAATCGTAGAAGTAGTTTCAAGTATTTCTTTATTAAGTTCTTCTTTAGTTTGCATGGGCTAACAATAAGTAATTACAATCGTGTTCAAAGAATTTATTTTAGGGTACTAATTAACTCTTTTGCTACAGCTTCTGAAGATGCTGGATTTTGACCTGTAATAAGCATACCGTCTTTAACCATATATGAGGCCCAATCCTCTTTTTTCGAATAGATGCCGCCTTTTTTCTTTAATTCGTCTTCTAATAAAAAGGGAACTATTTCTGTAAGCCCAACTGCAGCTTCTTCACTATTCGTAAAGCCTGTTACCTTCTTTCCCTTTACGAGTAAGTTACCTTCATTATCTTTTACGTTTAATAAAACGGATGGCGCATGACAGACCGCAGCAACGAGTTTTTTACTTTTCCAAAAATGCTCAATTAAATTTATTGAATCTACATCATTAGTTAAATCCCATAATGGCCCATGCCCACCTGGGTAAAATATGGCATCATAATCATCAGATTTAATAGTAGATAGTACATGCGTTTCTGATAAAATCTTTTGTAGGGTTTTATCGGCTTTAAAGCGAATTACAGCTGGGGTTTGATTTTCAGCAGTGTCGCTTGATGGGTCTATGGGAGGCTGCCCGCCTTTTGGAGAGGCAATTGTTATGGATGCTCCCGCATCTATAAATACATAATAAGGTGCAGCAAACTCCTCTATCCAAAAACCTGTTTTTTTTCCTGTGTTTCCTAAATCGCTATGCGAAGTTAATAACATTAATATTTTCATTTTCTGTTTGATTAAAATTTATAATTCAACTATCATTTTTCCAATGTTGTCACCTTCGAACAATCCCAACAGTGCAGCAGGTAATTTATCAAAGCCTTTAACAATTGTTTCTTTGTATTTTAATTTGTCATCTTGTATCCACATCGCTAACTGCTTGCGGCCTTCACTAAATTGACTATGGTAATTGCCTATAATGAAACCCTGCATTAAAACGCTTCTAGTTAATAACATTGGTTGGAGTCTTGGTCCCATTGCTATGTCAGTACTGTTGTATAAGGCAATTTGTCCGCACAATACAATTCTTGCGTTGAAGTTTATATGGCTAATGACAGCATCAGAAATTTCGCCACCTACATTATCGTAATAAATATCAACTGCATTAGGGCAAGCATCAGCAATGGCTTTCTTTAGATCAGGACATGTTTTGTAATTTATAACTTCATCAAATCCAAACTCACTTTTTAACAAGGCAATCTTTTCATCGCTGCCTGCTATCCCAATTACTCGACAACCTTGAATCTTAGCTATTTGACCAACAACAAGTCCAACTGCACCAGCCGCACCCGACACCACAAGCGTTTCATTTGCTTTAGGTTTTCCAATATGCATTAGACCAAAGTAGGCAGTGAGGCCAGGCATACCCATAATGCCCAAATAGTAACTTGCAGGAGCTATGCTCGTATCTATTTTAATTATTTCAGTAGCTGATACAATACAATATTGCTGCCAAGGAAGATTACCTGTAACCAAATCATTTTCTTTGAAATTGTTAGAGTTACTTTTTATCACTTTAGCTATTACGCCACCAGTAATTGGTTTCCCTATTTCAAATGGAGGTGCATAGGATTTAGCATCATTCATTCTGCCTCGCATATAGGGGTCAACAGAAATATACACGGATTCTAACAACACTTCATTATCTTTTATTTCTGGCAACTCAAAATTTTGAGTAATAAAATTTTCGAGAACAGGAATACCTTTTGGCCTGCTCGCAAGTACTATTTGTTTTGTTGTCATTTTAGTATTTTGTTTATTCTTTTAAATGTGCTTCGGAAGAAATTGTGATTTTTAACACCTTTGAAATCATGCACGTTTTTTCTGCATCTTTTGTGATGTCTTCAAAATCAGTAGCACTAATTTCTGGAACTGAACCTGTAATTGACAAATGAATATTTGTAATGCTTAAACCTTCCATTGTTAAGCTTGCTTCGGTATCTAATGCAGTTGGAGTTAAATTCTTTTGTGTTAATATCGAAACTATAGCCATTGTAAAACATCCGGCATGTGCTGCTGCCAATAACTCCTCTGGATTTGTTCCTATAGCTCCATCTCCAAACCGTGTCTTAAAGCTGTAGTTTGTTTGCTTTAAAATCTGACTTTCTGTAGTAAGGGAGCCATTACCTTCTTTTAAATTACCTTCCCAATGTGCTGTTGCTTTGCGTATCATAGTATTATTTTTATTAAATGTTATTTATTGAAAAAGATTTTAAAAAGGGTCGCTCAATTCACTTACCCTGATAAGTTTTTTATTTACAAATTCATGGATGCCCAATTCGGAAAGTTCCCTACCATAACCTGATCCTTTGCTACCGCCAAAGGGTAAATCAGCTTGCGTCCAAGTAGGATGATTAATAAAAACCATTCCTGAATCAATCTGTTCAGCTACACGTTTGCCTCTTTCTATATCTTTTGTAAATACCGAGCCACATAGGCCAAATGGAGAATCGTTGGCTAAATCAATCGCTTCCTGTTCATTTTTAACGGTGAAGAAAAAAGCAACTGGACCAAAAAACTCTTCATAGTAAACTGGATTATCAGGCAGCATGTTTGTGAGAACAGTGGCTTCCATTTAGGCTCCGGCTAGGTCAACTCTTTTGCCTCCCAATAAAATTTTAGCACCAGCATCCACTGCTCTCTTTACCTGATCAGCTATTTTAACGGCTGCTTCTTCGCTGCTTAAAGGCCCTAATTGTGTGCTTGGCTTCATTGGGTTACCAATAACCAAGGCACCCAGTTTGTTTTTTAATTTTCCAAAAAAATCTTCGGCTATACTTTCAACAGCTATGAAACGTTTTGAAGCAATACAGCATTCTCCATTGTTATTGATTCTGCCTACTACTGCCCATTCAACCGCTCGGTCAATATCTGCATCATCCAATACAATAAAGGCATCACTACCTCCTAATTCCAACACAGATTTTTTTAAATGCTTGCCAGCCTCTGTGGCAATGCTTGCACCCGCGGCTTCACTTCCAGTAAGTGATACACCTTTTATTCTTGTATCAGATACTAAGGCCGATGCTCGTTTTCCAGATATTAGTAGATTGGTGTAAAGTCCAACAGTTGCACCTGCTTCCAAAAAAAGTTCCTCAATAGCAATGGCACATTGAGGAACAATGGATGCATGCTTAATCAATATGGTATTGCCTACCATGATGTTTGGTGCAGCAAAACGAGCCACTTGATAAAAAGGGAAATTCCAAGGTTGTACACCCAATAATACTCCTATTGGACTGTGCCTTATCAGTGCCTGTCCATGAATTGGTTTTAGGATTTTATCCGATAAAAAGGCTTCCGCATTATTGGCATTGTAATCAAAAATTTCTGCACTTAGTTTAATTTCTCCTTCAGCCTGGCTAACTAACTTACCCATTTCAAGCGTTATCAATTCGGCAAGGTTTTTCTTGTTTTTTCTTAATACTCCAGCCACATTATGCAATAGTTTTGCTCTTGTTGAAAAGGGTGTTTTTTTCCAAGCGGCAAATGTTTCCTCCGATTTTGCAACGGATTGTTCAAGCGCAGTTTCAGACATTTCTTCAAAAGTTTTAACAATTTCGTTGCTTGCAGGATTGATACTTTGTATGGTCATATTTTTTGAATCTAACTTTGTTTCTTATTGGTCTTATAAATGTATTGGTGCTCTATCCGCTTCAATACACCAAAGAAGTTCTTTAATAAAAATGGCTGCTAGTTTATTTGAATTAGTTTTATCCATTGGCTTCCCATTGTCATCATATGCTGTAGTAACATTTGGAACAGAAAACATAGCAGGAATGGTCCATGCCATCATTTTCCAAAGCGTAAATTGAAGTGATACCAACGCCTGACTACCAGCAAACGGTCCTGCCGAAACCGTGGCTATTGCAATGGGTTTGTGTTTCCACTCTTCGTACAATACGTCAATAGCATTTTTTAAACTGGCTGGATAACCACCATTGTATTCTGGAGTAACCATGATAATTCCATCCGCCCCTTTTATTTTGCTAGCATAATCCAAAACCTTCTCTGAAGGGTTTTCAAGTGTTTTTAAGGTTCCTGCAAAAATGGGAAAGTTATATGCTTTCAAATCGATTATCTCTGTTGTTGCCAGCTTATTTTCGATTAGATAATTTTGAAAATAAAGCGAAACGTTATGGCTTTTTCGCCCTTCTCTAACGCTAGAAGAAATGATTGAAATATGTCTCATGATTATTCTTTATTGAAATGTTAAATGGTGGCTGCATCAATTAAATAGCGGTAACGAGCTTCTTTGTTTACCACTTTTTCCCAGGCATCATTAATTTCTTCAGCTTTGATGATTTGTATTTGCGGATAGATTTTATTTTCTGCACAATAATTCATTACTTCTTGTGTTTCGCGTATCCCACCTATCAAAGAACCGTTGAAATTTACCCGGTTAAAAACCATATTGGTATTGTTAATTATTAGTTCTCCGTTGATGGGTATCCCTACTTGAGTGAAATAACCATTTGGTTTTACACAATCAATATAACTTGACATTTCATAGGCATAAGGCACAGTAGAAATTATGAAATCCAATTTGCCTTTCCATAGTTTTAGATCTATACCCGAATTCACCACAATTACTTCTTTGGCACCAAAACCTATGATGTCTTTTACTTTAGAAGCAGAAGTAGTGAAAGCATATACTTCTGCACCTTTTGAAACTGCCAATTTGATGGCCATATGTCCTAAACCTCCAATGCCCACTATACCTATTTTATCGCCTTTTTTAAGTTTTACATTCATCATTGGCGAATAGGTAGTAATGCCTGCACATAGTAATGGCGCTGCATATTGCAATTCTATATTATTTGGAATTTTGATAGCAAAATGTTCTGTTACTACAATATTGGAGGAGTAGCCACCTTGCGATATAAAAGTAGGTGATGTTTTTTCGGGAGTGCCGTAAGTGCCTATCATACCAGTAGTTTCGCAATGTTGTTCCTCGCCATTTTTACAACTTTCGCAATGCATACAACTATTTACCATGCAGCCCACTCCAGCTTTATCACCAATTTTAAATTGGCTTACATTTTTCCCAACTGCTGATACGATTCCTGCAATCTCGTGTCCGGGAACCTGAGGATATTGCTGTTTTCCCCAATGCCCTTTTATCGTATGAATGTCAGAGTGTCAAATTCCACTGAACTTGATGTCAATTAATATATCGTTGTCGCCAATTGGTCTGCGTTCATAATTCCATAAAACCAATTTTTCTTGTTCGTTTTTTCCTGCATAGCCTTTTGAATGTATGTTCTTGCTCATTGTATTTAATTGATTTGTTTGTGGGAAAAGTGATAGGGGTTATGCAAGGAAGAAACCAGCTGTTACCATGGATGACTGCAGAATAAATTTTCGTCTGGTTTTAATGTTTATATTTTGCATACTTCTCTGTTTTTGTTTTTTTTAGTTTAGCTTTTTGCTTGACGAAATCCATCATTATTTATTCCTAAGTATTTGCTGTTAGGCGTATGGCTCATCATTATAGTGGAGTCCGTTGTTTCAACCTGACTTTTAAATTTTTAATTTATATATGTCGGCTAGAGGCATCCTGCACCATCCCAATAAAAATTTCTGCCAATCTTTTGATACTAGGTATTTATTACTTAGACATTACTAAATCTCGCATAGATTTTACTTTATCGTGGTCGGCAACAAGCAAAGTGTGTTGTGCTTTAATCATGGTTTGCTCTTCAGTGCTTAAATTTACCAAGTCGTTTTGCAAAGCTTCTTTATAAGTTTCTTTTGCTACATCTTCACCATATTCGCATGAGTTTAAAATGGCTTTACGGTCCTTGCCTGTAAGTGCTGCTTTTACATCCATCCATACACGAAAAAACTTGCCGGTTGTTCTTGTACCTTCGGCTGGTGTTCCATCTAATTTTTTTACTTCGGCAACTAATTCTTTTTTGCATTTTTCACTTGTTGAACTAAACATTTCAAACAATGTTTTCAAATCTTGTTCTTCTGTTTCTTTGGCTGCGGTATCGTAACCTTCAATTCTGTCGTTGTTGATAGTGATGAGTGTGTTTAATACTTCAATTGTTTTTTCCTTTTCCATTTAGTTACGTTTTTAATCTTGTGAAATTGTATGATGCAAGAGTGAGATTCTTTGTTTATTTTGACGTGATGCAATTTCTTAATTGACTTATATGATTAACACTTTCTTGATAATGGAAATTTCAACGCTTACCAATGATATATAGAACCAAGGTAACAGAAAATCAGCACTGCTTTTGGTAGTCTATAATTTTTTAAGTGCTTGTATACATATTGATTCTTTTCTGAAATTGATTTGCTAAGCTTTTTTTAGTCTATTATTAACATCGAATTATGAATTTATGCAGATAGTTCTTTCGAAAAATTGGTCAAGACGTCTATGGTTTTGTGTTATAAAAGTTTCATAAGAGTTTCCATTCACCAATTATAGGTTGCTTAAGTTGAGAATTTTCATTTCTTAGCTCTTGGTTAACAAATTCTCTAAGAATTTATAATGAATTTTAGTGTCATTGGCTAGGTCTATAAATCAATGGCAGGTCTAAATTGGATCTTGCATGTAACTGAACGCAGCTGTATCGATTATGAACTAAGTCTTCTGTGAAAATTGCAAATGCAGTTTAATGTATTGTTTGATTTGTAGCAAACTCCTTAATCAATATAAATCTATATGATTATTACATTATATGGATAATTTGGAAAAAAGTACTAAAAGCAGAATGCTTTGGCGCATTGGTATGACGCCTTTGGTGAACTTATAAAAATTTAGAATAATGGTTTTCGGGTTCAAGAAGTTAGCGATTTCGAAGCATTAAACTTTCTGCCACCATAAAGCTTCATTTAGCAACTGAACCTCCAAATTCATCCTTCTGCTAACGTTTCTGTGTAAAATCTATTTTTTAGTCCTTATTTGATTCTCAATTATTGTTTTATTGCAATTCCGTTTGGTTTAGTCCCTACTGCAATTGTTTGAGAAACGATGTGTGTTGCCACATCAATTACTGAAACACTTCCTGCACCTTGATTGGTAATGAATGCTTTTGTTCCATCACTGTTAAAAGCTATTGCGTGAGCATCCGCACCAGTTACAATGTTGCCTTGTAAAGTCCAAAATCCGCCAACCAAAGTATAATAAGCAACTTTGCCGTTAGTTGCATTAGAGACCCATAATTCACCGCTTGAAGAATGGTAAGCTACATAGCCAGGCTTGAAACCTAAATTTATAGTGCTAGTAACTTTCATACTTGATACTGAAATTTCAGAAACGGTTTGGCTCTTTTCGTTGTCTACATACATTTTTCCATTGCTTGCGCTCCATGCACCTACAGGATCTGCACCAACTATTAGGGTGGTATTTATTGTTTTCAAATTAGCATCAATTAAGGTAACCGTTCCATCCATTGTATTACAGGCAAAAGCCATTGAGCCATCATTTGAAAAGGTTACTTCCGAAAGTCCTTTGCCCACGTTAATAGTGTTTTGAAGTGTCCAGTCAGAAGTTTTGTAAATCAAAACCTGGCTTTGAACGGTGTCCAATTGTCCTATCCAAAGTTCAGTTCCGTTGTAATTGAAAATTGCATTGTGTGGTAATTTAGGAAGTGCAATTTCTTTGTCAATCATTCCTGTAACCGCGTCAATAATTTGAACTTTCAAACCAGCAGTTGAACCACCGTGATCACCGTGTCCGCCACTTAAGTCGTTAGAAGTAATGGCAACAGCTAACTTTGTTTTCGCTGGGTTGATGTATATATGGTGTGGAAATGTAGCCCCGTTTAGGCCTATGGTTTCAGAAACGGTGTTATCGGAAAGTTTGATTACCGACAAATTGTTTGATCCTCCATTTACCACATAAGCTGCGGGATAGTTAATGTTCAATAGTGTGTGTCCATCGTGGTCTGCATCATGTTCATGGTGTTTTTAGCACGAAGAAATTATGATAGCAAATATTATAACGGCAATTATTGTAATTATTGAAATTGGCTTATTCATTTTGAGTTATCTATTTTAAGTTTTGGTCAATTTTAATTGTTTTCAAATTGT
>JBBALJ010000097.1:0-11178 GCA_040403075.1 Bacteroidia bacterium | reverse complement strand
ACGAGTCCCGTTCCTCGTTGCATAAAAAATAAGTACCCAAATGCTGAAATTCACTTTTTGACCAAAGCCCAATACACCAGCCTTTTGGCATTCAACCCATACATAGATAAGGTTCATGTGCTTGATAAAAGCCCAGCCTCAAAGGCATTGGAATTGAAAAAGGAGGGCTATGATTACGTCATTGATTTGCATAATAACCTAAGGACTCAGATTTTTAAGTCGGTTTTGGGGGCCGAATCCATGGCATTTGATAAAGTGAATTTTGAGAAATGGTTGGCAGTTAGTTTTAAGCAGATATCGGTTTTACCAATCGTTCACATTGTTGATAGGTATGTAAACGCATGCAAAACAATGGGTGTTTCAAACGATGAGGAGGGTTTGGATTTTTTCTTAAATCCTGAAGAAAATAGTAATGATTTTAAAAATCAAATAGGAGAGGCTTATGTTGCATGGGCTATTGGTGCGCAACATTTTACCAAACGATTTCCAAGCGATAAGATAATAGCAGTTTGTAAATTGCTTCAAATGAAAATCGTCCTCCTTGGAGGAAAAGAAGATAAAGCCGAAGCAGATAAAATTGCAGCTTCATTTTCAGGACAAATAATTAATCTCTGTGGCAGTTTAACTATTCATCAGTCGGCTATGATGGTGAAGGACGCAAAGCTATTAGTTAGCAATGATACTGGATTGATGCATATAGGTGCTGCCTTCAAGATACCTATTGTTTCCTTGTGGGGAAATACCATTCCAGAGTTTGGTATGACTCCGTATTATGGAAAATACGAAATCCCAAATATGAAATTCGAAATACAAGACTTGAAATGCAGGCCATGTTCTAAAATTGGTTTTAATGCATGTCCAAAGAAACATTTTAGTTGCATGAACCAAATTAATGTGTCTGAATTGGCCCAAAGCATCCAACAAATGTATTTGAATTAGCAGATTGGTATAATATTTTCTATTGTTGCACAATTGATGAAAGTTTTAGAAAAATTAGGTATAGGAATTATTGATAGGTACATCATGAAGAAGTACCTGCAAACTTTTTTTTATTCGGTATTGCTGTTTACCTTAATTGCCATTTTGATTGATATATCTGAAAAAACTGATGATTTTATTAAAAATAAGCCACCTTTAAAGGTTTTGATATTTGATTATTATATTTATTTCATTCCTTATTTCATGGGATTGTTTAGCCCCGTTTTCTTATTTCTCTCTATTATTTTCTTCAATTCAAAGCAAGCGCAGAATACTGAAATTATTGCAGTATTAGGTAGTGGTGCGAGTTATTTTAGATTTTTAAGGCCTTATCTTTTATCTGCTTCTTTATTGTTCGTTTTATTTATTTGGCTTAATACCCAAATACTTCCTTTGTGTGATAGATATAGATTGAAGTTTGAAGATGATTGGATACATGAAAAAAAAGTAACACAAAGCAATCATATCAACTACATGATGAATGACTCAACCCTTCTGCGTCTTGATTCTTATAACTATAATGATAGTTTGGGATTTAACTTGAGTCTTGATGCCTATGAGGATAATAAATTACATCGTAGATTAACAGCATCAAGAATGATATGGCTTAGAGATAAAGGATTATGGCGTTTTGAAAGCTATCAGCAACGTGTTTACTTGTCTGAAGGCGAGTATGTGAGTCGTGGTGCCATTTTGGATACTTTCCTAAAGATTAGACCAGAGGAGTTTGTGGTGAAAAGCAATTATGTCTCATCTATGACCAATCCTGAGTTGAATGAATACATTAGGCAAGAAACAGAAAAAGGTTCAGCCAATGTGCCAAAATACAAAGTTGAACTATACAAGAGGATAGCAGTACCCGTTTCTTTTTTTATTTTAACCTTATTAGCGGTTTCTGTTTCAAGTCGCAAAAGCCGTGGTGGTACCGGATTTCATTTGGGGGTGGGTATTTTTCTTATGTTTATGTATTTGTTGCTTATTCAGATATTTAATACCACTGGAAATACAGGTGTAATCAACCCTGGCCTTGCCGTTTGGATTCCACCCATTGTCTTCCTAATTATTTCTTTGATATTAGCAAGAAATGCACCTAAGTAAATAAACTCAATTGGAAAAATACAAATATCTTTGGTTACATTTTATTATCCTTTTATGGGGTTTTACGCCTGTTTTAGGCAAGCTAATTTCTTTGCAAGCTTTCGATTTGGTTTGGTGGCGTTTGCTCATTTCATCACTAAGCCTTTGTGCTTTTATTTATTTCAAGCAACACAGTCTTCATATTACTCTAAAAGACTCCATTCCTGTCATAATAATGGGTTTTATTGTAGGTGCACATTGGTTTTTTTTCTATCATGCCATCAAGGTTTCAAACGTATCTATTGCCTTATCAGGCTTCAGTACTATAACTATTTTTGCAAGTATCATGCAGCCTATTTTTTTAGGTAAGAAGTTCTTTTGGGGTGATTTGGTTTATGGCTTTATTATACTGTTAGGCTTAGCATTTATTTTGCACTATGAAGCTTTTGCATTCAGTGGTGTTTTGTATGGTGTGTTAGCTGCGTTAACGGGAGCTGCTTTTGGGGTTTATAATGGTAAATTGATAGTAAAGCACAATAGCAGTGTTATTACGTTAATTGAGTTTTTAGGAGCATTTTTTATCATTTCAGTTGCCAAATTGTTGGAAGGAGATTTAGAAACATTTATTCCAACATTGAGTATGCATGATTTAATTTATTTGCTAATATTAAGCATACTTTGTACGACTTTAGCTTTCACTTTAAGTGTTGAGATATTAAAGCAGTTTGACCCATTTACAGTCATTATTACCAATAATTTGGAGCCCATTTATGGTGTGATTTTTTCATTGTTGATATTTGGTGAAAGTGAAATGATGTCAAGTCAATTTTATTTTGGAGCCCTCATTATTTTGTTTTCAGTTTTTACCTATCCTTTTGTAAAAAAACGTTTTTATATAGGATAATGCTATGGGTTTTTGCCCATCCTTTTGCATTACAATTTTTTTCTTTTACTTCCCCTAAATTTTATTCGATGAAAAATAGATTTCAAATATTGATTTTACTTTTAATTTTATGCTTTTGGGCGAATGCTCAAAACGGTTTTACTTATAAAGAATTTTATCAAAAAACCGCCTTGTCGGGCGTGATTGATTTCTCAAAAGAGGAGCCTGATTATGCACCAAAATTGCAGTTGCTAAAAGCGGCCAATCCAGCGCCATTGAATGAAATATCATTGAATAAGAAATTAGTAGATGAGCAAAGAAGACAAAGATTTTTGCTTAATAAAAGAGCTGGTGAGGCCTTGGCCAAAGCAGGTATTCCAATGCCATCAGTGTTAAAGGGATTTAAAGGAAATACTACCTCAGGCACCCCTAATGACAATGATATGGCAATAAGTAATTCTAATACCATTGTAAGTGTATTAAACCAAGCTGTTGGTATTTTTAATGATACTGGTAAATGGGCGTTTAATCGTTCTTTATCTGCTATGGCAAAAGGCATAACTAATTTGAATAGAACCTTTGACCCTAGGATTATTTACGATCCCGAAAATGATAGGTTTATTTTGGTTTTTTTACAAGGTGCATATAGTGGTGATTCAAGAATTATTGTTGGCTTTACTCAAACGAATGATCCTAGCAAGAATTGGAATTTTTATGCTATACCGGGTAATATTTTTGGGGATAGCAGTTGGAGTGATTATCCCATTATTGCCATAAATAAGAATGAGTTATTTATTACTGTAAACCGATTAAAAGATAATACTTATTGGAAGAATGGATTTATTGAAAGTATCATATGGCAGGTGGATAAACTAGCTGGTTATAATGGCGATTCGCTTCCTCAAAAAGCGTATACAAATATTGCTTTTGGTGGTAAATCTATTTGGAGTATTTGTCCAGCGAGACAAGGGAATGATATGCAAAATGGTTGGATGCATTTGGTTTCAGTTAGACCAAGCGACTTGCAAAATGATACGGTTTTTTTACATGAAATTACCGGAAGTTTGAAGAGTGGTAATGCTAAATTGTCAATTAAGATTTTGAAAACTAATTTAAGCTATGGATTGCAACCCAACGCTTATATGTCGAATGGTAAAAAACTTCAAACTAATGATGCAAGGATATTGACTGCTTTGTATCAAAACAATGCATTATACTACGGTTCAAATACCATTGATACCAATACATTTAGTCCTGCGATTTATGTGGGTCATATTGATTTTTTGAATCAAACTAACCCCAAAATTACGGGTAGAATTATTTCTTCGGATACACTAGACTATGGCTATCCAAGTATTGCTTATGCTGGAGGTGGGGTAGGAGATAAAAGTGCTTTGATCACGTTTTCTCATACTTCTGATAAAACCTTTCCAGGAACTTCTGTTGCTTATATTGATAGGAACTTAAATGTATCTCTCCCAATTCGGGTAAAGGCTGGGGAATCAATTATCCAATTGCTGTTTGATACAGTTGAACGCTGGGGTGATTACACGGGCATTCAGCAGAAGTATAATGAGAAAGGTGTTTGTTGGCTAGTGGGTAGTTATGGAAGCAATAATACCAATTCAACTTGGTTGGCAAAAGTGAAAAGCACCGACCCTTCATTATCTTTGAATGATTACAATAAATCTAGCTCAAATATTCAAGTATTTCCAGTTCCTTCATCCGAAATAGTGAATGTGCGATTTGAGATGATGCAATCAGTAATTGTAGACTTTTCATTAGTTGATATGCAAGGTCGAGAAATTCCACTATTGCGAGATAAGGCTAAGGCAGGTCTCAATAATTTTAGTTTTGATGCTTCAGATCTGTCTAATGGTGTTTATGTGCTTTACGTTAAACAAAATGAAAATGTTTTATTCAATAAAAAAATTGTTGTTGCTCATTAGCTTGTGTTCAATCTTTTTCTTTGTTTCTGCGCAATCAAATAAACCAAAACCTAAAAAGTCATCCATTGAATTGCCTCGACCTGGGGTTGAGAATCAAAGACATTTTGATTCAATAAAAAATGTACTTGATCAACAAAGATGGAGCAGAAAAAAAGGGAAGAATACTAGAATAAAAAAATAGCATCCGTCATGTTTTGCATTGACAAATATCACGCTATTTTTATTTAGACTAAATACAAATAAGCTATTTTTGCCCTATTAAAAATCACTCATTTTATGAAAATAGGGCTTACTATATTACTACTATTTGCATTGTTGACTGGGAAATCCCAGAGCGCAGACTCTACTAGAATCTTAAAGGATGTTACTATCCACGGATACAGAACTATGAATGGCATTGGTCGAATGAAAGATGAAGTTGGTCAGGTGATTTTTGCAGGTAAGAAAAACGAAGTGCTGCTAATAGATAGCTTCGATGCAAATAAAGCATTGAATAATACTAGACAAATTATCGGTCGTATACCAGGCCTAAATATCATTGAAACTGAAAGTGGCGGCTTTACTGCAAATGGTATTGCTTTTAGAGGTTTAAATCCTTATCAAAGTATTGAGACAAATACAAGGCAAAATGGATATAATATTTCGGCTGATATATTTGGCTATAACGAAGCCTATTATTTACCTCCTATGGAATCTGTTAAAAGCATTACATTTTTACGAGGGGCCTCATCCTTGGCCTTTGGTCCACAAATAGGAGGGATGATAAACTATGAATTGAAAGATGGCGCCAAAAGGCCGATTGAAGTAACAAGTTCTCAAACCCTTGGCAATTATGGCATGTATAATAGTTTTACTTCCATTGGAGGGAGCTACAAAAAGATAAGATATTATGGCTTTTTGCAATACAGATTTTTTGAGGGATGGCGAACAAATTCTCAGCAAAATCAACTATCTGGTTTTGCAAGTATCAAGTATAGTCCAACTAATAAAATTGAAATTGGTTTAGAATATACTGGTCTTCAAAATACCATAAAAATGCCAGGTGGATTAACAGATTCAATGTTTGTGTCAAACCCTCAGCAATCTTTGCGGGCTCGCAATTGGCTGCAAAGTCCATGGAACATTATTTCAACGCATATAAATTATAAAATCAATGAAAACTCTTCATTAAGTTTGGTGTCAACATATTTGCATAGTCAGCGTGATTTGGTATGGCGAAATGAGGATGGAGGACCTGCAGCAATCGATTCAATAACGCCATTTTTGAGCTATGTCCCCAGAGAAGTTGAACATGAATATTTTCGAAATTTCACAACTGAACTTAGGTATCTAACAAAGTATAAAATAGGTAAACAAAGCCAATCCCTTTCTATGGGTACAAGATATGTTTATTCAAACTTGAAGCGCCAACATGGAGCAGAAGGAACAACCGGCAGTGATCTTGATTATACAACCACTTCGGCATGGGGTGGAGATATGAATTTTTATAATACAAATATGGCCATTTTCGCTGAAAATAATTTCAGATTTGGAAACAGATTAAGTATAACACCAGGATTGCGTTATGAGTATTTAAATACCATTGCTGATGGGTATGATGAAAATGAAGCAGAGGACAGCAATGAGCCTTTTGTGTATGCAGATATGAAATCGAAAACACGTACTTTTTTAGTTACTGGAATTGGTGTTCAATACAAAACTTCAGAGTATTGTAATCTGTATGCTAACTATAGTGAAAGTTATCGCCCTGTTACCTATTCAGAGCTAACTCCCTTTGGCACAATAGCCAAAATTGACCCTAATTTGAAAGATGCGAGTGCATATAATTTTGATTTGGGATTCAGAGGTAGTTATAAGAATATTTTGAATTTTGACCTCAGTGTTTTCTACCTTACGTACAAAGATAGAACAGGAACAATTTACTTAAATGATTCAATGAATTCAGCCTTTAGAACCAATACTGGAAACTCTGAGCATAAAGGGTTAGAAACCTATATTGAAATAAACATCTTGGATGGCTTGTTTGCTACAAAATCGTATGGAAAATTTAGTTTCTACAATTCGTATGCATACATTGATGCAAAATATACTTCAGGTGAGTATATGGGCAAACAAGTTGAATATGCTCCAAATAGTATTGAACGAATAGGTTTAAATTACAAGTTGCATGGCTTCTCAATGAATATGCAATATTCTTATACATCAACATCGTTTGCAGATGCTTCAAATACAGCGTTTTCAGAGGATGCATTAGCAGGTAAAATTCCATCATATCAATTAATTGATGTTTCTTCATCTTATAAAATACATCAAAACTGCCAAATAAAATTTGGGGTTAATAACTTAATGAATGAAAATTATTTTACCCTAAGAACCACCGAATATCCTGGACCCGGTATTATTCCTTCACTAGGACGCACATTTTATTGTGGTATTTCAGCTACATTCTAGAGGTTAAAATATGGCGTTTATAAATTGATGAAAAGTCAGTTGGGTTGAACCAAATTAATAAGTTAAAATTGCAAGAAATAAATACCAATAAAATGAAGTTTTTCATAGACACTGCAAATCTTGCACAAATCAAAGAAGCCAACGATCTAGGAATATTAGATGGCGTAACTACCAACCCTTCACTTATGGCCAAAGAGGGTATAAAAGGAGAGGCTGCTGTAATGCAACATTATATTGATATCTGCAATATTGTAGATGGTGATGTGAGCGCTGAAGTTATTAGCACCGACTATGCTGGTATGGTAGCTGAAGGAGAGAAATTAGCTGCTTTGCATAAAAACATTGTAGTGAAAATACCTATGATAAAAGATGGTATTAAAGCCATTAAGTATTTTACTTCAAAAGGCATTAGAACCAATTGCACATTGGTATTTGGTCCTGGACAGGCTATTTTAGCTGCCAAAGCTGGTGCTACTTATCTTTCACCTTTTGTTGGAAGATTAGATGATATTAGTTATGATGGAATGGATTTAATAGCTCAGATAGCTCATATCTATTCAGTGCAAGGATATGAAACACAGATTTTAGCTGCATCCATTCGTAATCCTATGCATATTATTAAATCAGCAGAGGTTGGTGCGCATGTAATTACAAGTCCAATAGATAGTATTTTGGCTTTATTAAAGCATCCATTAACTGATATTGGGTTAGAAAAATTCTTGGCCGATCATAAAAAGTCGAATTCATAATTCGAACAATTGAATTCTCAATTACATCACATATTATTGCCACATATATAAAATGCTACCCGACCTTGTCGGGTAGTTTTATATTTACACATTATTATTTATTGATATGATTAAAAAGATTTTATTTTTTAGTAGCTTTTCATTGCTATTTTCAATTCAAATTATTGCCCAAAAGGAAGCACCTAAAAACTGGTATAATCTAGACCCAAATGATGATAAGGTGTATGGTGTGAGCACTGAAAAAACATATAGGGAATTGCTGAAAGGCAAGAAATCAACTCCAGTAGTTGTTGCAGTTATTGATGGTGGAACAGAAGTGAAGCATGAAGATTTGCAATCAGTCATTTGGATAAATCCCAATGAAAAATTGAATGGTTTAGATGATGATAAAAATGGATATGTAGATGATATAAATGGCTGGAGTTTTATTGGTGGAGCAAAAGGGGATGTGGAGCAAGATAACCTTGAGGTTACACGATTGTATGCTAAGTATAAAAAGTTGTATGATGGTCTAGATACGAGCAAAGGATATTCTAGCCCGGAACAAGAGAAAGAATATAGGTATTATTTAAAGGTTAAAGCCGCCTATAAACAAGGTAGCGGACAGTTTTTTATGTATCAAGGTTTGTTTAGAAATATTTTAGCGGGCGCGCAAATGATACAGCAATCAACTGCTAAGGATTCGCTTACAAAGGATGAATTAAACGCATACAAACCAACTTCGCAATCAGATGCAATGGCAAAAAATGCTATTTTAGATGGATTAAAAAGAAGTGGTAAAAGTTATGCAGTGTTTTCTAGGATATTCGGCAGCATAGAGGAGTCGATGAATGAGGTTAACAAGTTTGTAGATTATAATTATAATTTAGATTTCAACTCGCGCAGTATAGTTGGAGATAATTACAATGATGTTTACGAAAGAAATTATGGATGTAATAGGGTTACAGGACCCAAGGCAGAACATGGAAGCCATGTGGCAGGAATAATAGCAGCAAATCGATCCAACGGAACAGGAATTGAAGGCGTTGCTGATAATGTTAAAATTATGGTAGTTAGGGTGGTGCCAGATGGAGATGAACGAGATAAAGATGTTGCTAATGGAATTAGATATGCGGTTGACAATGGGGCACAAATTATAAATATGAGTTTTGGAAAGTCATTTTCTTCAAATAAAAATGTAGTAGATGAAGCAATTAAATATGCACTTTCTAAAGATGTAGTATTAATTCATGCTGCTGGAAATGACGCTAAGAATACCGATATTGAAGATAATTTCCCTAAAGTTGATATTGAAAATGGAGCTAATGCTTCAAATTGGATTGAAGTTGGTGCTTCGAGTTGGAAGTTAAAGAAATACCTTACTGCAGACTTTTCAAATTATGGTAAAAATAGGGTAGATGTTTTTGCCCCTGGTGTAGATATTAATTCGTGTATTCCTGAATCAAAGTACGCTGTTTATAGTGGGACAAGTATGGCAGCGCCTGTAACAGCAGGTGTGGCTGCTTTGTTAAAGTCGTATTACCCTCAATTAACAGCAGCCCAGTTAAAAGATATTATTCTAAAATCATCAATCAAATACAATAAAAGGGTTTTTATTCCTGGCAAACGTAAAAAGGCAAAGCTTAAATCACTATGCAAAACTGGGGGCGTTGTTAATGCATACCAAGCCGTTTTAATGGCCGAGCAAATGTTTAAATAAATAAGAAATGAATGCAACCTTTTTTATTGATTTGAATGACTTCTAATAAATTGTCTATTTTTGACGCTAAAATGAGCAGATATTTAATAATTATTTATGCCTTTATATGGGTTCTTAGTGTATCGTCTTGCGACAATAAGGTGGATATAAATGCGCCCTACAACGAAATACCAATTGTTTATGGAATGATAGATGTGGGCGAAGATCAGCATTACATCAGAATTGAAAAAGCATTTCAAAACTCCGATAATTTATCTTCAGCTCAAATTACCCAGATCCCGGATTCTTTATATTTCGATACTTTGGTAGTTAAGTTATATGATGCCAATAATCCTTCAAGTTTTGTAACACTTGAAAGATATGATGGTGCAAAGTACCCAAAAGACAGTGGCACTTTCTCAACATTACGCAATACACTATACACCACTTTAACTTTACCAACCATTTCTGGAGCGCTTCGTTTAGAGATTTTCAACCCTAAAAGTGGTAAAACATACACAGCTACAACCAATATAATTAGAGGAGGTGATTTTACTAGTTTTGGAAGCAATAGGAACATTGCTATCAATGAGTCGCCATCTCGTGTTATTCAGTATGTGTTTAATAAGGGGGAAAATGCCTATATGTATGATATGTTTGTTCGTCTTTACTACAAAGAGATGAATGCTGCCGATACAACGATTTCAGTAAATAAAACCTTGGATTTTTATTTAGCCAAAGGATATTTAGCCGACAATCCATTTCCATATAGAAATAACTCCACAGCGTTTAATAAAATACCTTGGATAGAGTTTTTAAATTTTTTACCCAAAGCTTTAAAGCGAGACGATACTAAATTAAGAAGGGTTACTACTTTAACCTATTCTGCCTATGGAGGAAGTAGAGATTTTGCTGATTTGCAGGAACTGAGTAAACCTGTAGTGGGTTTTGTACAACGCAATACTGAATATTCAAATATTAAAGAAAATGGCAAACAAATAGGTATTGGGATTTTTACTAGCAGAAATTTCTTATATGAAGAGCAGGCATTAATAGATTCTTCCTTATTTTTTATAGCCAAACACGGCCCTAATTTTATTTATTAATTTATTATCCTTTGATATTAAGCCACTCAAAAATCTTTTTTGAGTGGCTTTTTTGCTTTTTAGCCTCTATGTCGTCACAAATTTTTATACCAATCAGTCAATAAACTTCTTTCATAATCGAACGTCTTTGTGAATCTCGATAATCGGGATGAAGCAATCTTTTTATAAATAATATGGCTTCGTACCTAGCCATGACGACAAAAATATTTATACTTAATTATGAAATAGGTCTAATCTGATATTATCAATTTAGGAGTAATGGACAAAATTAATGCTAATTAATCTACCCAATACTCTAATGGACATT
>JBBALJ010000096.1:0-11538 GCA_040403075.1 Bacteroidia bacterium | reverse complement strand
TCAATTGATAAGATTGGATATTTCTCAGTCCATTCTTTCCAATAGCTAACCATTTCGCTTGAACTCATTTGTCTGTTATCAGATTTTTTGAAGGTGTACATACCCGTTTTTTCATCATAAAACTCGGTAGTAGCAGCATCCATAGCAATGTATATATCCTTACCTGGTTTGTAGCCAGCTTCTTCAATTGATTTCAAAACGATTTCAATGGCCTCTTCATTAGATTTAATATTAGGTGCAAATCCACCTTCATCACCCACATTTGTGCTATAGCCTTTTTTCTTCAAAACTGTTTTTAAAGTGTGAAATACTTCAGCACCCATTTGCAAAGCTTGTCTGAAACTATGCGCTTTTACAGGCATAATCATAAACTCTTGAAAATCGATAGAATTATCAGCATGTGAACCTCCATTAAGAATGTTCATTAATGGAATCGGTAAAGTATTTGCATTCACGCCACCTACATAGCGGTATAAAGGCATATTGCACTCTATGGCTGCAGCTTTGGCACAAGCCATAGATACTGCTAGGATTGCATTCGCACCTAATTTGGATTTATTTTCAGTGCCGTCTAATTTTAACATTTTATGGTCGATAGCATTTTGTTCGAAAACATCTATGCCCATCAATTCGTCACTAATTTTTTTGTTTACATTCTCCACAGCATGAAGAACGCCTTTACCTAAATAATTTTTCTTGTCACCATCCCTTAATTCAACCGCTTCGTGAGCACCTGTAGATGCACCTGAGGGAACAGCAGCACGGCCCATGGCACCATCTTCTGTTATTACTTCTGCTTCAACAGTCGGATTTCCTCTGCTGTCTAAAATTTGTCTTGCGTGGATGTTAATAATTGCGCTCATGTTTTTTATGGATTGAAATATTTTAAAATTGAAAGATTACAAGGTTGAATAATTTAATTAAAATTCCTAATTGATATTTCTTAATTGATTTACTAGTTCATCGATTTTATAAAGTCATCAAAAAGATATCTACTATCATGAGGGCCAGGCGCAGCTTCAGGATGGTATTGTACTGAAAATGCTTTTTTACCTTTTACTCTTATTCCTTCTACGGTATTATCATTTAAATTGATATGGGTTAACTCTACTTTTTCGTTTTTCTCAACATCCTCATTACTCACAGCAAATCCATGGTTTTGTGAAGTTATTTCACAATGTCCCGTGATAATATTTTTCACAGGGTGATTCAAACCTCGATGGCCATTGTGCATTTTGAAGGTTTTTAAGCCTTGCGATTCAGATAAAATTTGATGACCTAAACAAATACCGAAAAGAGGAACACCCGCATCTACAATTTGCTGAACCGTTTTAACTGCATAAGGCATAGCACTAGGGTCACCTGGGCCATTGCTGATCATAAACCCATCTGGTTTAAATTTCATCATTTCTTCAAATGAGGTATTTGAATTGAAAACAGAAAGATAACAATCTCTATCTGCAAGATTTCTAAGTATATTTTTCTTTACACCTAAATCTAATACAGCCACACGTTTAGAGGCGTTATCACTGCCCATGAAATAGGTTTCTTTTGTTGATACTTTTGATGAAAGCTCTAAGCCCTGCATACTTGGCACAGCTGCTAATTCAGCCTTTAATTCGTCAATCGTTTTATCATCAGAAGATATAACTGCATTCATAGCACCCTTATTGCGAATATGTCTAACTAGCTCTCTTGTGTCAATGTCAGCAATACCAATAAGATTGTTTAGTACAAAATATTCTTGGATGGTTTGAGTGGATTGTTTGCGTGAATAAGGTACATTGAAACTCTTGCAAACTAAGCCTGCAATTTTGATTCCGTCAGATTCAACTTCCTCTTCATGGATACCATAATTACCAATATGAACATTGGTTTCAACTAAAATTTGTCCGAAGTAAGACGGGTCGGTAAACACTTCTTGGTAGCCTGTCATGCCAGTGTTGAAGCATATTTCGCCAAAATTTGTTCCAGTTTTTCCAATGGATGTTCCTTTAAAAATGGTGCCATCTGCTAGCATGAGCACAGCAGGAAATTTATTGATGGTTCTACTCAAAGCGTATTAGGTTTTGGCAAATGTAAATTATCACCAAAAGTTAATCAAATGAAGTTTTGCACCACCCAACTTGGAATAAGGTTAAAACAATTTACATCTTATTCGTTTTGAGCCCATTGGGGCAAATCTCATGGCTAGCCCTAAGGAAGTAAAGCTATAAGAATCATATGTTTTAATATTTGGATTTGAATTTCCATCAGAAGCTAAGTTCTTTGTAGAGGATACTTGTAAGGTATTCTCGAAACTCAAAATAAACTGAGGACTAATTTTATAAAAAACACCAAAACCTATTTGAACATAATAGGCTATTAGCTTATCATAAATATGTCCAGGTAAAACCCTGTTTAATCCAATAGAATTTATCTGTGCCTTATCAATAGTATTGGTCGTATTAGGAATAAACCTACTAAAAGCTGATGAGTATTGAAAAGCACCTAGTCCCATGATTCCATTAAAAGAAAATCTACCATTTATTAAATATAAGTTTTCGTTAAAACTATAGTTACAAGTTAGTCCAAATTCTTTAAGATCAGACTCGAAGATTGATTTGGGTCCCCAACTTGTTCCAGCTTCTTTGATGCCATTTATTTTTTGAACACCATAATTAGCCCCAATTTCCCAAAAATTATTAAAGGATTTGTATAATCCTAACCTATATCCACTTGTATATTCAGTTCCATACTCCTCTTGGCTTCTAGGTGTTGTGAATTCTCTAGCATGTCCCCAATATATTGGCAATCCGTAGGATCCATAAACTTTCCATGTAGCCAATTTGCTAATATGTTGCCCTGAAACGGCAGTATGAGTCAACATGATAGTCAATACATACATAAAGTTTTTAATGCTTTTAGGACTTAAAAATCTATTCATACTTTTTTACTTCTTTTTCTTTTTTGTGTTTATTGAATTTAAAAACTGACTCCAAGCACCCACATCAAATATTTTTAAAGGCTGTGCCTGCCCATTATAATAATATTTGTCATATTGCTGCTGCATATACCACCTATTGCTTTCCTGTCCATCAGGTGCAAGCGATGCCATTTGGTCTTCCATTGGTTTTTTTCTTAAGTTTCTATATGCTAAGCTTAATTCATCATCAGGAATTTTAGTTTTCACGAAATAGTAGTCAAATTGCTCTTTAGATGGATATGAGCGAATCACTGTTTCTGGGAGATAAAAAGTATCATCACTCATAGGAATAACGGTGTTTAGCTTTGTACCTTCAAAATCTTTTGGTATGCTATATTCAACTGGTCTGAGGCCAATAGCAGTGAATAAAATCCTATCGGTCTTTTTTACAACCAAGGAAAAATAACCTCCCATGTCTGAATATGTACCTTTGTTCCCACCATTTATACGCATACTAACATAAGGCAAAACCTTTGTACTGTCATAACTTACTGCAAATCCAGATAGTTGCACTAGGTCATCATCATTTTGTTGTGCAAAAGATGCAAATGAGCCAAAAAGGCAAAAAATTAAAATGAAGTATACTTTAGTTTTCAAATAATTTAAATAATAAACCCAGCCATTATAAAAAACAAAACAATAATAGGATAAGGTATTTTTGTTGACAATAATAAGAATAAAGTCAATAATAAAGCTATCATATTTTCTTCATTTATTTCTAAAGGCTTAAATAAGATATAAGCTGAAGCCACAACCAAGCCTGCAGAAGCCACGTTTATACCCTCTATTGCATTTTTTATGGGTGGATAGTTTTTCATTTGGTTCCAAATTGGATAAACAAAAAATATGAGTAAAGCCCCGGGTAAAAATATGCCTACCGTGCCGATAACACCCCCCAACAATTGTCCTCCAAATCCCCAATCTTTAAGAACCATGGCACCTGTAAAGCTCGAAATGCTGAAAACAGGGCCTGGCAAAGCTTGTAAAAATCCTACACCTGCAAGGAATTCGTTGGGGTTTATATAATGTTTAAATTCAACGAATTGGTTGAACATCATTGGGATTAAGACGTGACCTCCACCAAATACAATAGAACCGTAGCGATATGTGTTTTCAAACAATAGAAATGCCTTATTTTTAGTCAAGCCCCCCAGTAATGCAGCAAATAGAAAAACGCCTAAAAATAGCAGGAAGTTCTCCCAATTAATATGTTTAATTGGTTTGGGTTTTTCAATTCTACCTCTGGTATTAACATAGCTTGTAATTGAACCACCCAATAATAATAAGAATGGAAAGTAATAAGGCGTTTGGAGATAAATACCAGCAAATGCTGATATGCATAATAAAAACCAATGGTAGTTTTTTGTAACAAACAGTTCAGTTAATTTAAATGCCGCAAACACAATAAAGCCAATAGCCATGGGCTGTATAAACTTTAAAAAATCTAATTTCGGGTTATTGATATTAAAAAAATTGAGAACAATAGCAAATATGAGCATGAGCATTGATGCAGGTAATACCCAAATACCTAATGTAAAAAAAGCCAAACTTGGCCCGCCCATTTTAAACCCAATGGCAGTAATAGTTTGGGTAGATGTCGGGCCAGGTAGCATACTGCATAATGAGTTCAGTTCTTTTAGTTCATCTTCTGTTAGGTATTTTTTCTTTTTTACCATCAATTTATGCATTTGGGTGAAATGCACCTGAGGGCCACCAAAAGCCGTAAAGGCCAATTTAAGAACATCCAGCAAAAACACGATGTTTCTGAAATGTGTTATTTTGGATGTTTTTTGATGCATAAAAGCTATTGTTTAACTAGAAGTGAAAATAGAACAGCGATTAAACTTCTTTTCAAATTCATTAGGCAAGGTGTTTTTCTGCATGATAACTAGATCTAACCAAAGCACCACTTTCAACATATTTAAGTCCTTTTTCTAATCCTACTTGTTTAAAATGTTCAAATTTTTCTGGTGTTACAAATTCTTCAACTGCCACGTGCATTTTGGTTGGCTGTAAATACTGGCCAAGGGTTAGCACATCACAACCATGATTGGCAAGGTCGTCCATAATTTGATAAACCTCTTCATCCGTTTCGCCCAATCCCAACATAACACCTGATTTTGTTCTTAATCCACGCTCTTTTGTTTTTAATATTTGTTCTAAGCTTCTTTCATACTTTGCCTGCGGCCTCACTTTGCGATACAACCTTTTTACGGTTTCCATGTTATGGCTAACTACTTCAGGTTTTTCATCAATTACTCGATACAACAAATCCCATTTGGATTGAAAATCAGGAATAAGTGTTTCCATAGTGGTTGTTGGATTTAATTCCTTTACCAATCTAATGGTATTAGCCCACACATTTGCACCTTTATCTGGCAATTCATCTCTATTTACTGAGGTAAGAACAGCATGTTTCACATTCATCAATCGAATGGCTTCTGCCACTCTCATTGGTTCTTCCAAATCGTAACTATGCGCACGACCAGTAGCCACGGCACAAAACGAACAGCTTCTTGTGCAAATATTACCTAGAATCATAAAAGTAGCTGTGCCCGCACCCCAACATTCGCCCATATTTGGGCAATTTCCGCTTTCACAAATGGTGTGAAGTTTATATTGGTCAACAATATTTCTAACATTTCGATAATTTTCACCTGTTGGCAGTTTTACTTTTAGCCAACTTGGTTTTTTTACTCTTTCTTCAGTTAATACTGGTAATTCAATCATTTAAATACTATTTATTTTTTTATTAATTTTTCCAACCCCAATTGAAGGCTAGATATAATCCAGCAAAATATTTATCTGCCGTATAACCAGATAAAATGGGAATTCCATCTCCAAAGCCATCTGCAACAAGGCCTACTTCAATAGTTTTATATTCGTCTGGGTATTGACCCCACTCTACTGACAAAGCCAAACGTCCATATGCACCAAGCTTTATACTAGTTTCTCCTAAACCTTGGGCAAAACTAGAGCTGCCATAAATATTGTATATATTGGTGCTGTCAGCTACAAATTTGGACGTTGTTACATTGGCATTTCGATATTTATCCAATTGAATAACATCAAGGTAATAGGGCTTTAAAAATGCTACATTTAATCCACCGGCATAAATGAAATTTAAACCTAATGCATTTTTATAAGTTCGCTCGGTAATGTTTGTTATGTTGCCATAGCCTATTCGCCAGAAAAAAACATTGTTTAGTTTGCCAAATTTATATTGGCTAGGGTTATTATTATACCCATCACGTTTTACTTCTTTAGGATGCTGGATAATTGCTAGCTCGGTTTCAATAATGTTATTTTTCAATCCGGTTTTATGCCAACCATACCTAAAACTTATCCCCCCCAATCCGTGCGTATTAGCATTTACTCCGAATTGGTAATCATTCATATATAGCATTTGTGCCTCGGTTATTGGCGCATTTTGAGCATTGCTTTTTAGGCAAAAAAATATGATTATTACTTTTAAGGTGATTGTTTTTTGTAACACTTTATTACTTTCGTTTCTCATTCAAAAATAAAATAAAAAATGAATACCGCAGAAGTAATTTATCAAGGTCAATTAAGATCAGAATGTACACATTTGCAATCAGGCACAAAAATAGTGACGGATGCTCCCACAGATAATTTTGGAAAAGGAGAAGCATTTTCTCCTACTGATTTGGTAGCCATAGCATTAGCTAGCTGCATGATTACCACTGTAGGTATCCTAACTAGACTAGAAAACATCAACTTGGATGGAAGTAAATTAATAGTTAAAAAAATCATGGAAAGCAATCCAAGAAGAATTGCTCAGATACATATTGATATTGAAATCAATAATCCGGATTTAAATGAAGAGCAAAAAAGACGCGTTGAAGAAATAGCGCAAAATTGCCCTGTAGCAAAAAGCTTACACCCCGATTTAATTCAGAAACTAACGTTTACTTATAATTAGAATTTTGGGCAAGAACCTTTGCAGGCTTGCATAGCTATCAATAAGCAGAAAGCCAATAATATTAATCCTATCTTTTTCATTTTATTATGTATTTTATTTCATTTATATATCAAAAATAATGCCTGCACAAAAGTATGACATTAAACCCGAATTACTTGAATCGTTTGATTTAGTTTCTTTTTTTACACAATTTAGAAACGTATCAGCTAATGATTTTATTTTAAAAAATAAGACAAAATTTTTAGTTGATAGAAATCTGCTGGCTGAACAACTCAAGCTTAACAAAAAACTTGCATACAAAATTCCGACTTTTCATGCAGCAAATTGTTGGCACACGAGTAAAAGTTTTGAACAGGCATCTGGTGAAAAGTCAGCTTTGTACAAAGCTTCACTTTTTTCTGGAAAAAAAATGCTTGATCTCTGCGGGGGATTGGGTGTGGATGATTGGGCATTTTCAGCCCGTTTTGATTCTATAGTATCTTTAGATATTGATGCCTATTTGAATGTATTGGTTAATTGTAATTTCAAACGTTTAAAACTTGTCAACGTAAGCAGATTGACGGCTGACGCATACTTGTATTTACGAAATACCCAAGAAAAATACGACTTAATTTACATTGATGCCGACCGTAGGGTAAATGATAAAAAGGGATTTCGATTGGACGATATTGAACCTTCTTATGGCAAAATTGAAGGCAGATTAAGGGAATTAACAAACCGTGTTTTGCTCAAACTTTCGCCATTAATAGATATTAGTTATTGTGTAAATCATCTTGAGAACTTGAAAAGCATACATGTAATAGCCCATGAAGGTGAAGTGAAAGAGGTGCTATGTGAAATTGATTACTCAACACCTCGTAATCAAAAGGAAGTAAGAATAATTGCTGTAGATATGGATGAAAACAAAACTCATCATTTTTCAAGTACCTATTTAAATCAGCATAATTGTGTTTTAGCGAATTCATACTCGCATCATTATTTCTATGAAGCGTCTTCTGCTATTGTTAAGTCGGGACTATCCTCAGCTTACGGGAAAAGTTTGGAATTGCTATCTCTATCAATTCATTCGTCCTATTTTCTAAGTGAAATAAAAATTGATGAATTTATGGGTAGGCGATTTGAGCTAGTAAAAGCTTTTGCCTTTTCAAAAAAATCTTTGAATGAATACTTGAAAATAAATAACATTATTAAAGCCAATGTAAGTAGAAGTCAATTTCCTATGTCCCCAGACGAGATTAAAAAGCAGTTTCAAATAAGGGATGGGGGAGATGAATATCTTTTTTTTACTACCCTAAGTAATGGTGAAAAGCTTGTCTTACATGGTAGAAAAGGTGCATCAATGATTTAATAATTTATTATTCATAAGCTTGAAAATAAAAAAAGATTTTCAAGCTATAGGCTAGTTTACGATTACTTTACTTAATTTCTGAAGGTAAGATTCGTCCATGCTAACACCCAAACCTATTGCATCGGGCATCTTTACATTACCATTGTTTTCGTAACTAATTCCACCAATAACTGGGTCTTCAATAAACATCAAAGGGGTGTCAAAATCAAAATGGATAATGTTATCACTTAGCAAAGAAAGGTGTGCAGCGGCTGTGAAGCCTAAGCGTGATTCGAGAAAACCACCTACTTGAATCTTAATATTGGATTGCTCTGCAATATCAATAATTTTCAAAGCCTTAAAGAATCCTGATGATTTACCCAATTTGATATTGAACAAATGACAAGCCTCTAGGTCAACCAATCTCTTGGCATCATTGTGATCACAGCATGACTCATCGGCCATAATTGGAATAGGACTATTCATTCTAACTTTTGCCAACTCCATAAAATTCCACCTTGGGATGGGTTCTTCGCAATGCTGAATCTTGCAATTTTCTATTCGGTTTAATATCTCGATAGCATCTTCTGTGTTCCATCCTTGATTGGCATCAATCCTTAAAGGCATCTCATTTCCAATTGCATCTCTTATGAGTTGAATTCGTTCTATATCATCTTCTTTTTTACCACCCAATTTAACCTTCACAAATTGAAAACCTCTATCTACAATTTTAATGGCATCAACTACCATTTTATCTTTGGGGCCAAGGCTTACGGTGTAGTCGGTTATTAATGTTTTATTGTTTTTGCCTCCTAAAAATTCATACAAAGGCAGTTCAGCATGTTGTGATGCGATATCATACAATGCAATGTCGAATGCACTTTTAATACTGCTATTTCCATAAATAATAGAATCCATGAGGTCTGAACAAGCAGCTACATCAAGAGGGTTTTTGCCTATAAGAACCTTAGCAAGGTATTGTGCCACGACAAAACAAGTATCCATGTTTTCACCATTGATGGTCATGAAAGGACTGCACTCTCCAAATCCCGTCAAACCTGAGTTACAGCGAATCACAACTACAACATTCTCGGCATATTCAAGAGGGCCCAATGAAATAACAAAGGGTTCTTTAAGTTTAATAGGTGATTTATATACTTCAATTTGCTTGATATGTAAATTCATAATGAGATATTATGGTTGGTTCAATGATTTGTAAAAGTATTTAAATACCAGGACTTGGCTTTAGAAATGTATTAACAGTCAAGGGTTAATAGACAATTATTTATAACAAATGGATTGGAAAAGAATGGTTTATCTGAAATTACAGAAGAATTGGCCTTGAGATTTGCCTCATTAAATATCGACAATGATGCTTATATTTGCCACTATTTACAAACGAAAGTGCCCTCAAAGCCACATGAATAAAGAAGATATCATAAAACGCAGAACCTTTGGAATTATTAGTCACCCCGATGCTGGAAAAACAACCTTAACAGAGAAATTTCTTTTGTTTGGTGGTGCCATTCAAACAGCAGGTGCAGTTAAAAGCAATAGAATTAAAAAAGCTGCTACCTCCGATTTTATGGAGATTGAGAAGCAACGTGGTATTTCTGTAGCTTCATCTGTTATGGGTTTTGATTACAAAAACTACAAAGTAAATATCTTGGATACACCTGGTCATAAGGACTTTGCTGAAGATACGTATAGAACACTTACAGCAGTAGATAGTGTTATTCTTGTGGTGGATTGTGTGAAGGGTGTTGAAGATCAAACACGCAAATTGATGGAGGTGTGTCGCATGCGAAATACGCCCGTGATAGTATTCATAAACAAATTAGATAGGGAAGGGCAAGATCCTTTTGATTTGCTAGATGAAATAGAAAAAGAATTAAATATTCATACCAGGCCGCTAAGTTGGCCAATTGGTATTGGTTCAACTTTCAAAGGGGTATATAATTTGTTTGAAAAGAAACTTCAATTGTTTTCACCAGCCAAACAAACCATCTCAGACGATGTGTTTGATATTACAGATTTGAACTCAGAAGAGCTTGATAATAGGATTGGAGATAAGGCTGCTAAAAAATTACGTGATGATGCTGAATTGATAGAAGGTGTATATGAACCATTCAATAAAGATTTGTATTTAGATGGCTATTTAGCTCCTGTTTTCTTTGGTAGTGCTATCAATAATTTTGGAGTAAAAGAATTGCTTGATACTTTTGTGCAAATAGCTCCAGAGCCTCGTCCAAGATTTACCGAAACCCGCGAGGTGTTGCCCACCGAGAATAAATTCAGCGGTTTTATTTTTAAGATACACGCCAATTTAGATCCTAATCACCGTGATAGGATTGCCTTTTGCCGTATCGTGTCTGGTAAATTCGAACGAAATAAGTTTTATCATCATACCCGCCTTGATAAGAAATTTAGATTTTCGAGCCCTACAAGTTTTATGGCAAATGAAAAAAGCATTGTGGATGAAGCATACCCGGGAGATGTAATAGGTTTGTATGATACTGGAAACTTTAAAATTGGAGATACTTTATCGGAGGGTGAATTGATGTTTTACAAAGGCATTCCAAGTTTCTCACCTGAGATTTTTAAAGAGTTGGTGAACAAAGACCCTATGAAAACCAAACAGCTTGAAAAGGGTATTCAACAGCTGACTGACGAAGGTGTGGCGCAGCTATTCACTCAACAACAAGGTCACGTGAAAATAGTGGGTACTGTTGGTGAACTGCAATTTGATGTAATTCAATTTAGGTTGTTACATGAGTATGGAGCTTCAGTTGAGTTTACCAAATTGCCTTATGAAAAAGCCAGTTGGTACACCTCTACAGATAAGGTTGCATTGGAAAGATTTAACATGGTGAAGAAATACAATATTGCGGCCGACAAAGAAGGAAGGCCTGTGTTTTTAGCAGAGAGTGCTTGGGCATTAAAAATGAACCAAGATAATTTCCCTGACATCGCTTTCCATTTTACTTCTGAATTTAAAACAGACCCAAATGCCATTAGACAGGCCAATGCTTGGTAATACTTATGGTTTAATTCGTTTACTAAATATATTAGCACAATGAAAAAAAATATTAGCCTGACATTAATTCTTAGCATAATAAGCTTAACTGCATTTACTCAAAAAAATGACCCAAAAGTGGGTTCTGATAAGGATAAGCATGGCTGCATAGGCTCTGCAGGATATGTGTATTCTGCTATCAAAAATGATTGTATACGGTTGTTTGAGCAAAATATTAGGTTAACTGAAGTTTCACCTAAAGGCTCATTTACCTCAATGACCTCTAT
>JBBALJ010000095.1:0-11915 GCA_040403075.1 Bacteroidia bacterium | reverse complement strand
TTTCCCTGAAAATTAATCTGAAGCAAAAAAAAGGCTGCATCCGAAGAAGCAGCCTTTTACAAGAAGATATTAAGCCTTAGTTTTTAACTACTTTTTGGCTGTAGGTATTTCCATTATTATCTTTTATTCTAATCACGTAAACACCATTTTGCAAATGACTTACGTCTATATCTGATTTGTTGGTGGTGATGATTTCATTTCCAATTAAATCATAAATAGTTGCCGATTGCAATTTGTGATTACCCAACATACTAATATTTAATGATTCATTCATTGGGTTTGGATATACCATTACATCAGCATTGGCATGCAATTCATTCACACTTGTTGTAGGAGCTACATTTACAGTAAACGATTTTTCAACACCTAAACAACCTTGATCAGATGTTTCTTTTACTTTAATGGTTTCAGTACCCACAGTCAACCATTTTACTTGTACTTTGTTCGAACCAGCACCTAATGTAATGTTAGCACCCGTTACATTCCAATCGAATGAAGAACCTGGCAAACCACTTACTGAGTATGAAACTGTATCCAATTTAAATACATTGGCCAATCCTGAGATATTGCCGGTATTAGGTGTTGGATTTACTGTGATAGTGATATTAGCTGGTTGAGATGTACATGTACCTTTGGTAATGGTTACGGAATAAGTTCCTGAATAGGCTTGGTTGGTATTTTTGATAGTTGGATTACGAAGCGAAGAAACAAAGCCCGCAGGGCCTGTCCAACTGTAGGTTGCCAAATCAGTAAAAGAAGCGAATAGTTGCAAGCTATCTCCAGAACACAATTTGTTAACTGGAAAACTAGATAGGGTAGGAGCAGTTGGCAATGGAGTAACCACCAATTCAGTGGTACCAGCATCGCTTACGCAACCTGCCACCGTCATCACACAGCTGTATGTTCCTGATTGAACTGGAATAGCCGAAATCAACGATACGTTTTGACTGGTTGAAGTAAAGTTAACTGGACCTGTCCAGCTATACGTAGCACCCGAAACCGCAGGCACCGTTAGACTCACATTGCTACGCTCGCAGAATGGGCTTTTGTTAGAAATAATAGGTGATGCCGGTTTTGCGTTAACGACTACATTGGTAGCTTCTTCAGCCGATTTACAACCATTCACCACACAATATACTTTGTAAGTACCTTCGCCAGCTTTAGCTATGGCATTGATGCTTGGGTTACGTTGTGTGCTTGTAAAATTATTTGGTCCTGACCATACATAAGTGGCATTGCTAATTAGTGTTGCAGTTAAATCAAGTTTAGTGCCTTCGCATTGCGGTGAACTATTTGAAGTAACTGGTGCTGTTGGTTTTGGTTTAACAATAAAACCAGTGCTGAAAGAGGCCGATGTACATCCTGAATCTGTTGCTATAACTCCATAGGTACCATCGTTAGTTGAATTAATATTATTTATAACAATTGATTTTCCACTTGAAGCATAGCTATTTGGTCCAGTCCATGCAAAAGTTGCGCTGTTGCTTGTATTTGTTCCGTTAACAGAGATTTGTAAAGTATCTCCTGCACAAAGTGGGGAGTTATTAAACACAGAAGTAACTACAGGTTTTTGTTTTACTGCAAGCACAGTAGAATAAGAACCAACTGCACCACATTGAGAAGTACTGATGGTTACTGTGTAAGTTCCAGCCATAGCTTTGGTTACATTGTTTAAATTAGGATTTTGACTAGCCGATACATAGGCATTTGGTCCAACCCATCCATAGGTTGCACCATTGATGGTGGTAATGCTTAAACTTGCCGTTGTACCTTCACACACAGGTCCTGAATTTGAGGCAATAGGTGTAACTGTTAGAGCATTAATTACTACATTAATGTTTGCTGCCGGTGATGTGCCACAAGTAGCTGTAGCTGCTGTAACACTATATGTGCCAGCGCCTGCCGAAGTTACAAGATTTAATACTGGGTTTTGAGCATTAGAAGTAAAGCCGTTTGGACCAGTCCATGAATAGGTGGCTCCTGCAACATTTGAAGCAAATAAGTTTAATGTTTGTCCTGCACATACAGGTGAGTTACTTGAGGCAGTTGGTGAGGGTGCAGAAGCACTTACACTCACAGTTATATTTGCTGAATTTGAACTACAACCATTAACTGTTGCAATTACTGAATATAATCCTGCATCAGAGCTAGTCACATTTGCTCTGATAGGATTTTGTTGCGTTGAAGTGAAATTATTAGGGCCTGACCAGTTATAAGTTGCATTTGCAATAGCACTTGCAGACAAGCTCAATGTTTGACCTGCACATAAAGCACCATTACTTCCTACTGTTGGAGAAATCGGTTTAGGGTTAATTGTAACTAGGGTACTAGCACTCGATGATGTGCATCCATTCACCGTTACAGTAACATTATATGTACCAGAATTGCTAAGTGTTGTAGAACTAATACTTGGGTTTTGTGAATTAGAAGAATAGTTGTTTGGTCCATTCCAATTGAATGTTGGATTTACATAAGTTCCTTGAGCACTTAGTGAAAGGCTTTCACCTTCACATAAACTTTGAGCATTTCCAACGGTAGGTGTTCCAGGTTTAGCCAAGCCCGCTACTCTAGTTGTTACAGGATTAAATGAGCATCCAGGTAAAGAGACAGTTAAACTATACAAACCAGTATCTGCGGCTGTCAAATTTGTTCTATTGGGGCTTTGAACCGATGATGTGAATCCATTTGGCCCAGTCCAAGCATAGGTGCCACCTGGCACTAATGAGGCTGTTAGATTTAATGTTTGACCAAAGCAAACTGGAGTGTTACTTGTAGCAACAGGTGGTAAAATGGCTGCAACTATTACACTAGCAACAGCCGATGAACAAGTTCCATTAATAGTCATAACATCATATTGTCCAGCCATTAAACTGCTAAAGTTTGTCCTTGATGGATTTTGAGCGGTGGATGTATAACCATTTGGTCCTGTCCAATAATAAGTAGAGCCCGCAACAGTTGCACAAGTTAAACTAAGAGTGGAACCTAAGCAGTAACTTCCTCCGCCTCCTGCTGATGGTGCAGGTGCTGACGAACTAATACTTAAAGATTTATTGTCAGTACAATATCTATAATAACCTTCGATGGTATCAGTTAGTTTTATAATATAGGTCCCTCCAGTTGAATATATAACATTGGTATCAACAGCATTTCCTCCAGTACTGTTACCAAAATCCCAAGTATAAGTTTCTGGGTATACGCCAAACAGTTTTCTTAGATTATAAAATCTACTATTATTAATTGCGGAAGAGGTATTAGTTAAAGTAACTGGGTTGCCAGGTGTAAAACAATTTGGTGTATACGTGAAACCTGCTGTAAGCGAATAAGTAACGATTGGGAACATTAAAAAGTCGGCATTGTAGGTTACTCCACCTAAGTTAATATTGTATGATCTAATATTTGTAGTACCTAATTTTACAGATGCGCACCATTCGAAATCACCATCTAAATTATTCCAACTATTGGTTACCAAACTCATTGGATTAGCACTTGCATTTTCAATAGCAATTACATATCCATTGGAGTTGCTAATTGTTACTGGACTTGAAAAAATAGCTCTCCTGCGAATGGCTCCTATACTACCATTACCTACAACAGTATCAATAAGCATTGTAATAGTTCTTAGCGCAGCGCCACTAGGCATTGAATCAATACCAGCGTTATAAATGCTCAATGTGACAATTTGATTTTGAATTCCAGCTGAGCTATTAAGTATAGCAAAAAAATTAAAACCATTAACAGTAACTGCTTGTGGTGCTGGAAACCATTGATAGCCTGCGGCAGCGCTTGTTGAAGCATTTAAATTAATGGAATTAAGCGCTGATGCTTTGAAAAAAGTATATTCAATGGTATCAGCCGAGCAAGTAATAGTTTTGTTCAATCCTGTAAAAATAGGAGAGCTTTTGGGGTAATTTCTGTTAGGTATTGAGTACTGTTTGTTACCTGCTTGTAAGGTATTTTGAGCTATTGCAGATGAACAAAAAAATACCAATAATGAAAAAGTGAGTATAAAGATTCTTTTCATAATGTATCTATTTTATTGTAAAGTATATTTGCAATGTATAATTTTTACTAAATATTTCAGTATACTTTTAATGTTTTAACGAAAATGAATTAAAATTAAACTTTGCCACTTTTCATTTTTTTTGAAAATAGATTGAGCGTGTGTTTATTTATCACATAGCTTATTAAATAAGGATTCGACTATAGTTTTTTTTGATTTTTTGAAAAGAATACTACATTTATAACATTAAACTAAAATTATGGAAAAGACAACTTCAGTTTTTATTGTAGATGATGAACAAAGGGCAATTGAGACCTTAAGCAAAACACTTACAACTTTTTTTGATAATATAATTGTTTTGGGAACTGCAACAAATGTTCTAGAGGCTTATTCTCAAATTGTTGAAACTAAACCACAGTTACTTTTTTTAGATATTGAAATGGGTCTTGAAAGTGGGTTCGAGCTACTCGAAAAATTTGAAAACATTTTTTTCCATGTTGCATTTGTCACAGCCCACGAAGAATTTGCTTTAAAGGCAATTAAGTTTTCGGCACTTGACTATATCATTAAGCCTGCTTCTGTGAGCGATTTGAAGCAATTGATTCAAAAATTAGAATCTCAACCCAAAAACAATGAAGAGAATCAAAAGGTAAAACAGTTGTTTGGAAATTTTCTTACACAAGATAAAAGCGAGCACAAAATAACTATCGCAATTGCTGAAGGCTATGATTTTATAAAGGTTAATGATATTTTATATTTAATGGCTGATGGAAGCTATACCAATTTTTGCTTGAAAAATGGACAAAAATTAACTACATCTAAAAGTCTTAAGTTTTTTGAAAGTATATTAGAGAGTTATGGTTTTTTTAGAATACATAATTCTACTTTAATTAATCTGAAATATATCAAACGTATAAGTAAATCAGCAGGTGGTTCTGTTATTATGGAAGATAACCAAGAGTTAAGCATTTCTAAGAGCAGGAAAGATGAGTTCATGGAATTACTTTCATTAAAATAACCTGTTAAATGCAATAATTACCAAATCAAAATGGCCAATTACAAATTGATAAACATTTCAACTTTCAAATCAATTTAATTTGAAAATATGTATTTTAGACTAATTATATCTTTTCTGTTTGTGGTATTTATTGCACCTTCAAAGTCGGCTGCAATTAATCTGGATAGTTTGTTGCAAGTCTCAATATCTGAGAAAGACCCTAAAATCAAGTGTGATAAATACTTGTTTTACGTGAACAAGTTATCCAGGGAGGACCGCGATTCTGCAGTTACTTTGCTACTTATACTTGAAAAGGAATCTCAAAAAAGTGGATTTGTTTTTGCTGAAGCAAGAGCTCGCTCCCAAAGGGCATACTATTTGTTTTTCAATGCCCGATACGAAGAAGGTTTGAAACTAATGCATCAATCCCTTGCACAACAAAAAAGAATCCATGATACTTTAGGAATGGCTTCTACCCTTAATAAAATTGGCCTTGCGAATATGCACTTTAAAAGGTTCCAAGATGCTAAGAACTATATGGACATTTCACTTCGATATTTTTATTTGTATAATGATAGTAGTAAGATTGATTTGGCTTTAAACAATTTGGGAGTATTATATAATAATCAAGGGAAGTATCCAGAATCAATTGTTTATTTTAAAAGGGCACTGGATATTCGAAAGGCTCAGCAAAATTATTATTGGATGGCTTATGCTTACTACAATATTTCAGAATCATTTATGTTGAATAATCAAGTGGATAGCAGCGGGTATTACCTTTTGCTTTCGTACGATTTATTCCGACACAAAACTGAAACGGGAGCTGTTCCACCTATGATATATCTTGGATTGGGACATTATTACTACGAATTGGGTCAATATCTGAAAGCTAAAAATTATACAGAATTGGGCATTAAAGCTGCTGATAAGATTGACCAAACACCTTTACAAATGGAGGGAAAAAAACTTCTATCGGATTTGCATTTGAAACTAAACCGATTTAAAGAAGCGTATTTGTTTCAGTCAGATTTTATCGAATTGAAAAACAGAATTGATAGTTCGAATAATATTGAGAAGGTAACAGAGATAGAGGAGAAGTATAAAAACGCTGAAAAAGAAACTGAAATCACGAAACTTGCAGCGCAAAAATTAGAAGCCGAAAATAGCCTAAAGTCATTTCAATTAATCATTGTTTCAGTTGCAGCTTTATTTATAGTTTTAATCGCAGCTTTTATCATCATTTGGCAACGAAGAAATCAATTGGATAAAATAAAACAAGCTGATTTAAATGCAAAAATAGCAGAAGCTAAGATGTTTGCCCTTAGAGCTCAAATGAACCCCCATTTTATTTTTAATTGTATAAACACGGCTCAAAATTTTGTCATGAATAACCAAAAGGAACAAGCCTATGAATATATGTCTGACTTTGCAAAACTACTTAGATTGGTTATGGAAAATTCAGCTAAAACATTCATACCTTTAGAAGATGAAATGAATCAATTGAAATTATATTTAGAGTTAGAAAGAATAAGATTTAATCACAAATTCTTGTACGAAATTAATATCGATTCTGAACTTGAGAATGGAGTGTTTGAAATACCAGGAATGATCATACAACCTATCATTGAGAATGCGATAGGCCATGGTCTTATAAACAGAAATGATGATTTAGGCAAACTACAAGTTGATATAAAGAAGGATGAGGAATGCATCCTTTGTACTATTTCTGATAATGGAATAGGTAGAAAGCGTGCGGCCGAGATAAAGGCAATCAAGAATATAAAATACCAATCAGCTGCTATACCTAATATCAATGAACGACTAGCTATGCTTAAGAAGGATACTGATTTGAACATCTCACTTGCAATAGAAGATATACTTTTAGATGGACAAATTGCAGGCACTAAAGTAAGCATTCGGATTCCGTTTCAATAAAACTAGGTTACAAACCAAGAACGTCCAAATATTGTTTTAAAACCGACAAATACAAATTGCAATAATTTCTCATCATAGGCCGAAGTATTTTTGAATCATCAAATCAAACATACTAATTATGAAAAAATCAATTGCAATCTTTATCGGCCTTACGCTTTTAGGATTAAGAGTTACCAAGGCACAAACAGGTTTGTTTTCTGCGAACATCAATTTTAATGGAACGGCTAGAACATTGACGGGATATGTTCCAAGCAATTTAGATTCTACAAAATCATCTAAATTGATGATTTGCCTTCATGGGGCAGGCGACAATAGTTCAAATTACATGAATGCCTTGTTAAACACGTTTCATTGGCAGGATATTTTTCAAAATACCATATTCATTTGTCCTGATGGAGGCTCTGATAATTCAAAAGATTTTTATCAACCCAAAGGAGATCAGGAAATCATAACCCAAAGCATCCTTTATGCAAAAAATAAGTATAAGGTTGATTCAAGCGAAGTTGTTCTACAAGGTTTTTCGCTTGGTGGCAGAAGTGCTTTAAAATTTGGCTTAGAAAATCCAACCCTATTCAAAGGATTATTATTAAATACCCCAGCGATTCAAGGTATTTCAGATTTAGAAAACAACCCAATTTCTAGCTTGGTATACAATTATGAAAACGCTAAAAATTTGCCAATATTCATAAGTGTAGGTAATTCCGATTATGGTTATGCTTTCACTGCTGCAAAATTGGCTAGTATGTTGAAACTGAAAGGTGCTTCAGTGCAATATGAGGAAGTGTCAGGACTTGCACACAGCATTCCTTCTAATCCTATTGTTAAAAAGTGTCTTTCATTTTTTGAAACTCAATCCCTCGCTAATTTTGATGCCGATTTGATAGATTTAAGTATCCCAAAGTTTCAAGAAAGTCATGTTGTAAATGGAATGGCTAAAGTGCAAAATTCAGGCAATGTTGTTCTAAGAAATATTAGCATTAATGTAAGTTTATTAGGTATTAATAAAACTCATACCTGGAGTGGAATTTTAAAACCTCATCAGATTGCTACTATACCTATTTCTATTGAAGTAAATGATGGCGGATATGCTGCAGTTTCAGCTAGCATTGTAAGCGTAAATGGACAATCAAAAGATTCAATTCAAAGCAATAACAACAAAGCAATTGAGATTGAAATATGGAAACAAAAAAATGAGCTAACCTTAAACGAGGGTTTTGAATCTGATAGTACAGGTTGGATTATAGATCACACGGGAAGTCTTTTTGAGTGGTATATGGATCCTGATGTTAAAAAAACAGGAAGTCGTTCGATGGGTTCATTTAACACAATATATATGTTTTATACCCAAAATTATGTTGAGTCGTTTAGTTCCCCATTTATCAATATTGCTGCTTTAGCCAATAAAGAACTAAGTTTTGATTTATCATATAACTACAATAAGTTCACTGCTCCTTATTTCTCGCAAGAAACATATTTTGCAGACACCCTTCAGGTTTCTATTTCTACTGATTTTGGTAAGAGCTACACCCATATTTATAAAAAGGGTGGAAAGGAATTAGCCACAGCTAAATCTCCTATTCTTAATCCTCAGTCAGTTCAAAGCAGTATTTTTACACCAAAAGCGAGTGAGTGGAGAAAAGAAATAGTCGACTTGTCGGCCTATAGCTATGTAAACAATGCCATTTTTAAATTTAGTTGTATTTCAGCCATGGGTGGGTGCATTAATATTGATAATATTAATGCAGGTTCGAAGTTTAGTGAAGTGAAAACAATTTCTAAGCAAGGCGAATGCCTCATCTATCCTAATCCCGCTGCTGATGAGCTATTTGTAAAATTACCTAATCAAATAGAAGCAAATATTTCTTTATTCGATCAAAAGGCTAAACTTGTATTAAACCAAGAAGTTAAACGCGAATTAGATAGCGATATTTCATTATCAACCGTGGGACTTCCAGAGGGATTTTACATTTTGCAAATTCAAACTGAAAACCAAACTTCATATCAAAAAATACTTATTAAACGATAGACTAAATTATGATTAACATTAAGAAAACCGACACCCATTTCATTTTTGAAGTGCAAGGAATGCACAAACAATGGGCTTTTAAGAGTGAATTAAGTATTCCAAAGGAGCATGTGAAAAATGCATATCAAGACAAAGAAATTTTAAAAGGTTGGAAAGGTTGGCGAGGACCGGGTACTTCAGTGCCGTTCTTACTAAGTGCAGGCACTTTTCACAAAAATGATAATAAAATCTTTTGGGATGTGGCCCATATTGAAAATTGCATAATAGTGGATTTACAAGATGAAGAATACCAACAATTGATAATTGAAGTGGAGAATCCTAATGAAGCTATCATACTTTTAACAAACAAATTATTATAAATATGGGAACTATAAAAATTATTAGAAAGAGTCAAATGGCAAATAGATATAGGAAAATAAATCTCTACATAAACAATGAATGGGTTTGCCATATAGCACATGGTGAAGAAAGAATACTAGAACTAGCACCCGGAAAATATAATATTAAAGCTAAAATTGATTGGACGGGAAGTGAAACTGTGTTGGTTGAAGTTAATGAAAATGGCCATCAAGAAATTGAGGTGGGTTGTAATGTTAAGCAAAGCATTCCACAAATCATTTTCACTTCAATATCACTTATTATTCTTTTTGGAAGTTTATATCTCTATGGTGAATTAAAGCTTGGTACCTGGCTTGTTCTAATAGGCTTGTGGTTTGTGAGAGATGTGGTATTAACCCGAGGTAAGTCGTTTTTATACTATCTTACTGTTGGACGAGATAAATATTTATACCTAAAAGCATTGCCTTCATAGTATATTTCATAAAGCAGAAAAGCTCGCCATTGGCGAGCTTTTCTGCTTTGTATATTTTGATTAGTAACTGCTTCTTCTGCGTCTTTCGCCACCTTCACCACCGCTACTGCGTCTTCTTTCTCCTCCACCACCGTAGCTTCCACCTCCACTGCTGAATCCACCACCACCAGATGAGCGTCTTCTTTCTCCTCCACCTTCGCCACCGCTACTGCGTCTTCTCTCACCCCCACCATATCCACTTCCGCCACGAGAACCGCCTCTAGAGCCTCCTCTTCCATTACCTGATCCACCCTGCTTGTCACCACTCACTTCAACTCTTACCACACGTCCATTGTGCATTTGGCCATTCAAACCACTCATGATAGCTTCAACATCTTCTTGTTGAGCATCAATAAAGCTATAAACACCACTTACATCTACCCTGATTTTCTTCCAACTGATAGCAGCTTTTTCAGCTACATAGTCTTTGAAGTTTCTTATATCAAAACCGTCTTTTTTACCAACGCTAACAAATAAACGAACACCTCCACCAAATATTGATGCACTAGCACCTTCGCGTGTTGATCTTTCATTAATATTTAAGTCAGGAGCATTTGTAAAGTCAACACTAAAGCGTCTCAACTCAAGTGAAAGAAACTTTTGTAACAATTCGGTTTTTTCAAAATGCATCAAAGTTTCAAGGCTTGACATTACTTTTTCGTCAAAGATGTTCTCTTCGATTTCAGTATTTAAAATGGTATCTGTAAACGCCATTAATTTTTTGTCGCGCACTTCTTCAGCACTTGGTATCAATATTTTTTCAAATTTGACACTTGCCATTCTTTCGATGTCTTTCAGTCTACCACCTTCACGCATGTGAAGTAGTGTATATGAAACACCCGTTTTGCCCGCACGGCCTGTACGCCCGCTTCGGTGTGTGTAATTCTCGATATCATCTGGTAAATGGAAGTGTATTACGTGCGTTAATGCACTCACATCAATTCCACGAGCTGCAACGTCAGTTGCCAAAAGAATTTTAATGGCATGATGACGGAAACGGTTCATTACCTTTTCTCTTTGTGCTTGACTTAAATCTCCGTGTAAACAATCTGCATTGTAACCGTCTTTAATAAGTTTATCACTAATGTCTTGCGTTTCATTTTTGGTAGTACAAAAAATGATACAATACAAATTATCGCTGTTGTAGTCAACATATCGTTTTAATGCTGCGTATTTATCACGCGCATGAACGATTGAATACTGATGGGTAATGTTGATGTTACCAGAATTGGCTTTTCCTACCGAAATCTCGAAAGGATTGCTCATGTAGCGGTTAGCGATATTACGAATTTGCTTAGGCATGGTAGCACTAAACAAACAAACACGTTTTTCTGCTGGAGTTTCTGCTAAGATAAACTCAACATCCTCTTCAAAGCCCATGTTAAGCATTTCATCTGCTTCGTCTAGCACCACATAACCAATGGTTTTAATGTTTACCGCGTTGCGATTCATCAAATCCATTAAACGACCTGGGGTGGCCACAATAATTTGCGCACCTCTCCTTATGTCACTTATTTGACCTGTAATACTTGCTCCACCATACACTGAAACAATGTTCACATTGTTGATGTATTTACTGTAAGCCTTTAAATCGCGTGTAATTTGCATACATAATTCGCGTGTTGGGCAGATAACCAAAGCTTGCGTTTGCTTATTGCTGAAATCGATTAATTGCAAAATAGGCAGGCCAAATGCGGCTGTTTTTCCTGTACCCGTCTGGGCTAATCCTAAAATGTCGCGTCCGTTTTCTAAAAATACAGGTATCGACTGTTCCTGTATAGGTGTTGGGGTTTCAAAACCCAGTTCTCCAATTGCTTGTAAGATGGACTGCTGAACACCTAATTGTTCAAAGTTATTCAAAGAATTTATAAATTAAGCTGCAAAGATAAGCCAATAATTGGTTTTATCGCTATTTGTCTGAAAAGCTATGCTTTATCAGTAAATATAATCGAGAAATAGAACAAGGATTAATAAAGTAATTTCATTGTGCCCTCTGTAATGAACGCAATTTTTCTGTAGTTATTGATAATGAAAAATAATTATCTCAGCAAAGTTATCGTACCATGATAATCATTTACTTCACCATTAATTTTAATGGCTTTAGCCA
>JBBALJ010000094.1:0-11984 GCA_040403075.1 Bacteroidia bacterium | reverse complement strand
TTGTTTAGTTATTAATATTCAAATGTTTACAGTCTTAACTTAATGACATTGAGCTAACGGAGGGTAGGGGGATGTTGCTAATATTGAAAATTTAGATGTATTTCAATCTTACAAATATTCTTTTGAAACGAGGCACTAAACAAAAATCGAAAAAGTAGACTGGCCGTACTTTCTCACTTCTTTGATGCGAGGGTGTTTGCTTAAATCCAATTCGCTACCATGTTCTACAATTAACCAGCCTCCAGGTTTAAGCATGTTTTTATCTAAAACAATATTGGGTATTTCTGGTATTCTTGCTAAATCATATGGCGCATCTGCAAAGATGATATCAAAGTTATCCTCACATTTCTGCAAGTATTTAAATACATCGGCCTTTAATACTTCAAGACTAATAAAACCCAATTTGCTTTTACTTTGTTTGATAAAATTATAACAGTTAAAATTAATATCAACACTAACAATTTTGCTAGCACCTCTACTTGCAAATTCATAAGCCATATTGCCAGTGCCACTAAATAAATCAAGAGCAGTAATATTGTCTAAATCAAAATGATTGTGAAGGATATTAAACAAACTTTCTTTGGCCCTATCTGTAGTAGGGCGCACAGGCAAGTTAGCAGGGGCATGTACAATAATGCCACCTTTTGCGCCACCTATTATTCGCAGAGCAGGCAACTTGATAAAACGAAATGCTGGTGATAACTAAATTGACCGAAGGCATCAGGATAAATATATTGTTGCAATTTGTCGCCAAACTGAACCCTAGCAGCATATTTCTTTAACATTTCAAAGGCTCCATCGTTATTGGTTATATCGCCAAATAACATGATTTGAATGTGATGTGATTCCATACCTAATTGGTCAGCTACCGATAAAATATAATACACAAAATCGGTTTCAGTATCGTATTTAAAAGTATTATAAAACTGAAGGTTTTGTCCGTCAGTGGCTAAAACTTCAATAAACTCTTGGTGCACATTGACGAATATTTTCTTGTCTTTTTCCTCTATTTGACTCTTTACAATGGCTTTCATAAAAAGCTGCGATTGGTGCAATAAATCAGCAGTTGGCATTTCGAAACGAATGAACTTTATAGTTTCATTGCGAAGGTTGAAAACAGCAGCGGTATTGAAAACATGCAATTTGCTATATGACATTTGAGAGTTATCCAAAAGCGCTTTGTGCAACTGATAATAGGCTTCCAACTCAATGATATTACATAATGATTCAGGTGCAATAAGGCAATCTTCATTGTCAATCAATACAAATTTACTTTTGTAAGCCGGTTTCAATTCTTGCAAAATATCATGCAATTGCTTCCAATCTTCGTAGTTTATTTTGAAAAAATCTACATCCGGATTGCTGAATGTTTTAAGCGAAACAACCTTTACATTCAATGGGTCTGCTATTAAGCAACTAATTTTGCGTTTTGAAATAGATAAATAAAAATGATACCTAAATGCGCTATCCGCCACAAAATCGCCATCGGTATAATGTTTTATGTTGAGAGTTGTGAGTGTTTCGGCTTGCATATTTTAGACTTACATTCGCAAAGTAAATTTTCAATTTATTATTTCTAAAAAAACTTATGCAAAACTATACACCGGGCAATCCGGATTTCGAAAAAATGGTACAAGAAAAAATTAAGGGTAATCATTTTACCCATTTTATAGGATTTGATGTTCATACGATTACACCCGGTAGGGTAGAAGGAAGCATGCGCCTTGAAGAGCATCATTTACAGCAAATGGGCTTTGTGCATGGAGGCGTTACCGCTACTGTTAGCGATATAGTAGCAGGTTTTGCAGCATTTTCTTTAGTGGCTGATGGCCAAGGGGTGGTAACAGTTGAATTAAAAGTATCTTATTTGAATCCTGGAAAAGGGCATACCCTAAAAGCCATAGGCACTGTGATTAAGCCGGGTTCAAAACTACATTTCTGCGAAAGTGAATTGTGGGTGATAGATGATGAATCAGAAGTTTTAATTGCCAAATCGAGCAGTACCATGGCCATTTTAAACAAAAGCGATTACCTTAGAAAATAGTTGAATGTATGGTAAGCAATGTCCAATTTTCAAAATATCCATTGTCATTTCCTGAGGTGAAGGATGCACCTCACCGAGAGCATAATGCTTACAAAGTGAAAGGCAAAATATTTGTGACACATAATGCAAAAGAAAACCGATGCTGTGTTTTGTTAAGCAAAGAAGAACAACCCTTGTTTTGTATGATTGACGAAAACTTGATTTACCCTGTGCCCAATAAATGGGGAAATTATGGTTGGACCTTAGTGAATTTGAAAGCCATAAAAAAAGAGATGTTAATGGAGGTTTTAACCGCAGCTTATTGCAACGTTGGTCCTAAATATTTGGCAGAGCCATTTTTGAGAAGTATTGAGAGTTTTTGATATATTATTACTCTTGTAAACATTCTTAATTATTGATTTAGAGTATTTTAATAATATGATTTTCAACTGTATTGACTAATCAAGAATTAGAACTTTTGTAAATTAAAAATATTTTATTTAAAGTTGATTTCATTTTAATTAAAACTTATGAAAAACAAATTGACAAAACTTTTTGCAATCGCAGCTTTAGCTCTTGCAACTTCATTTTCATCTTCAGCACAAGTTGTTGAAGAAGGTACTAGCCATGTTTTTTTAGGCTATGGAGCGCCTAATTTCCCAGGTTTACTTTTTACAGCTTTAGGAAGCGGATCGGGGGGATCTTCTATCGGACCACTTGTTTTATCTTACCAATATGGTATCAAAGACAAAATTTCTATTGGTGGCCAAATCGGATATTGCAGTGCGACATCACCTAGTTTAACAGGAGTTGATGCAAATTTCAAAGCAACTTCTTATACTTATAGCATGAGTTTAATTAACATTATGGCTGTAGGTAATTATCATTATTTAGAAAGTGATAGAGCTGATTTGTATTCTGGTTTAGGTGTTGGTTATGGTATTATTACAACTAGTACAGATGGTAACCCTGGTGTTGGCCCTACTGCAATTCCTACAATTGCTGGTACTACGTACCAATTAAATTTACTTGGTTTTAGATATATGTTCTCTGATAATATAGGTGCATATACTGAGTTAGGATTTGGATTAAACGGTTTAGCTCAAGTTGGTCTTTCAGCTAAATTTTAATTAATAATACTCTTTTAAAAAATGGCTGCCTCAAAAGGGCGGCCATTTTTTTTATAAAACTTCTGCCACCACAAAAGTGCTACCACCTACAAACACAACATCTGTATCAATAGACTCTCTTTGAGCTGCTTGATAAGCTTCTGTTACACTTGAGTAGCAATTTCCCATCAAGCCATAAGTGGAAGCTTGAGCCAGCAATTCATTTTCATCTAAAGCCCTAGGGAGATTGGCTTTGCAAAAATAGTATTCAGCCTCTTTGGGTAATAATGCCAATACCTTGCTAATATCTTTGTCTTTTACCATTCCAAATACCATCCGTAGTTTGCTGCATTTAATGGCTTTCAATTGTTCCATTACGTATTTTATCCCATCCACGTTATGACCTGTATCGCAAACGGTAAAAGGTTTTTCTTTCAATACCTGCCACCTGCCCATCAAACCTGTGTTTCGTTTAACATGCTCCAATCCTGAGCGAATGTCGTTTTCTGAAATGGGGTAGCCTTGCTCCTTTAATACATCTATAGCAGCTATTAAAGTGGTAATATTTTTTTGTTGGTATATGCCTCCTAAATCACAATCAAGGTTTTTGAAATACATTTGGTTTCCTTTTTTTACATCACACAATACCCCATTTTTTGTGTTACTGAAATAATCCATCGTGTATTCCTTTTGGGCAAAAATGATTTCTGCTTGTTCTAATTTGGCTTTATCTTTAAACACAGGCTCTGTTTCAGGCAATGCTTCACCTATCACCACAGGAGTTTTAGCTTTGATGATACCTGCTTTTTCAAAGGCAATTTTGTCTAATGAATCACCAAGCATATCCATGTGGTCCCAGCCTATATTGCTTATTACTGAAAGGAGAGGGGAGATGACATTGGTTGAATCTAACCTTCCACCAAGACCTGTTTCTATAATGGCTATATCCACTTTATGCTGGGCAAAATGCTGAAAGCACAAGGCAACAGTCCATTCAAAAAAGGATGGTTTTATTTCTTCAAAAAGAGCTTTATGTGTGTCCACAAAATCTATTACTTCTTGCTCGCTAATCATTTGACCGTTGATGCGAATACGCTCACGAAAATCCTTTAAATGCGGTGAAGTATATAAGCCCACTTTAAATCCTGCTTCTTGCAAAATCGAAGCCATCATATGACTGGTTGATCCTTTGCCGTTGGTACCAGCTATATGTATGCTTTTAAATTTTTCTTGGGGTTGATTCAGCGCCTTGCAAAGTGCAAGGGTATTGGTTAAATCTTTTTTGATAGCTGCTGCGCCAATCCTAGTAAACATAGGCAATTGGCTGTACAAATAATCAAGGGTTTCTTGGTAGCTTAAAGCCATTTAGTAAATATGAATGAGTTTTTTGGTTTCAAAAAATTCTTCTTCAAAATAGGTACTCAACTTCAATTCTTCAATACGCAATTTGCGGTTAATGGCTTTTATGTTTTGTTTCTCTTCTTTCAAATCTCCACCCTTGAGTAATAGATAGCCATTAAACTTAGAATTAATTCCTTCAGGCTTGATATAGCTTTGTGTCCATCGGTATATCTTATCCATAGGTGCCACCGCTCTGCTCACTACGAAATCAAATTTCTCTTTTAGCATTTCAACCCTGCCTATTACAAAATCGGTATTGGTCAATCCTATGTTTTCAGAAATATCTTCTGCTACATGTATTTTTTTTGCAATTGAATCAACTAAAGTAAAATGACATTCAGGGAAAAATATAGCCAATGGAATGCCAGGAAATCCACCACCTGTGCCAACATCCAGTATTTTGGTTTTGGGTTTAAAATCGGCAAACTTAGCTATGGCAAGGCTATGCAGCACATGCTTTTCGTATAATGAGTCGATATCCTTGCGTGATATTACGTTTATCTTTTCGTTCCAATCTGCATATAAATCATACAAAATGGTAAACTGATCTACTTGTTTTTCAGTAAGTGCAGGGAAGTATTTTTTGATGATGTCAATATCCATTACCAGTATTTTTGTTTGCGGGTGAATAAACCTCGGGTGCCAAAGATAACAATATAGAACAGATACAATACATCAAGCACAGGCAATAACCAAAGGATGTGAACGTATTTAAGTTTCTTCAAGGCAAAATACATAATAATCATCTGTGCCAAGAAACGCACACCAAATACCCCTAAACTGACAGACCACTGAATTTGCAATATCAATAGCCACACAAAAGCTGGGTAAAACAACATCAAACTGGCATAGTACAAACCTAAGAAAAACTTGTCGTTGGCTTTGTAGTATTTGCCAGTGCTCACATGGCGAGTCTTTTGACGTGACCAACTGGTATAGGTTTTTTTAGCTTCGGTGTATACAAAACTATCAGGGTTGGTTTGTATAGAAACATTGGTGCTAGTAGCAGTTTCGTTCACAAACAAATCATCATCGCCACTTAATATATGTTGGTGGGTAGCAAAGCCTTTGTTCTTAAAAAACAAATCTTTGGTATAAGCTAAGTTTCTTCCTACACCCATAAAAGGGCGTTTTGCAATAGCTGCCGAGAAATATGCAATAGCGGTGATACCACTTTCGTATTGTATAAACATACTCAAAAGTGAACCAAAGCCTTTGTATGGCGAAAATCCCAAGACTATTTCTTTACCAGTGGTAAATTGCTCTTGCATCAAGGGCAACCATTGATTGCTAGCAGGTGTACAATCGGCATCTGTAAATAACAACTTGTTGTTTTTTGCCGCTTTTATTCCCATGGTTAAGGCAAACTTTTTACCTGTAGGGTATTTTTCTTGCTCTATCAGTTGACAGATTTTTAGATGAGAATATACTTCTTGGTAGTATTCAAGTAGCTTTTGGCTGTCGTCCCAACTGCAATCATTCACCACAATCACTTCATAATTGGGGTAATCTTGCTCTAGTATGGATTTTAGGTTTTTTTCTAGGTTGGCATATTCGTTTCGGGCCGCAATAATGATGGATACGGGCTCATCTGATTTGTTTTTTGTAGGTTCTGTTGGTTTGTAGAAAGCAAATTTGCCAAAAACAAAAATGTAGTAATACAACTGAATAACAGCTGATAAACCCAAAACAATAAACAAAATCAATCCGTATGTGCCTAACACTTCCATAATCAAATGCGAAAATAAGCCCCTTGTTTCAGCTACTGAAATGCTTATTTCAACAATGTGTTGATAGAGGGAGAAGAAGAGGAAAAGCAGGATAGAAAGTAGTGATATTTGGATAGTGAGGTTTTGTAAACATCACTTAGCTAATACTAGCATTTAAAATGAAAGGAAAATGCCATTTCAGGCATTAGCTTGGTGAAATAATGCGGTGAATATTGGGTTACAAATCCTTGTAGCAATTGATTCGGATTGCAAAATCCGAACTGGCTTCTAATACAATCAATGTTGCTAGTGAAAAACACCGGTTATGGAAGGACCATATTGTTTCATGCTCATTAACCATATCCACAAGATTTTAATCCATCGGATGATTCATGACAAAAGGCTCAACTATATTAAAATGTTTAAGGCTTCAAAGGTTTGGGTTCATTTCTGTAATTTTAGTTGTTTCTTGTCTTGCGGATATTTATTAATCTAAAACACTTTTCTCATGCACCCTTTATAGCAAAAATAATGTCTAAGGCATACATGAGGTTTTGGCTTTACTTAATTATTTTTAGTGCAAACTGCGTTTTGGGGCAAAACCAAAACAATACTTGGTTTTTAGGCACTTATTTAGGCATGAGTTTTACCAGTAGCACTATGAATCCTATTTCTGACAAAGCCAGTCCAATGTATTCAGGGCTAGGTGCTTCGGTTATGTCTGATAAAACTACTGGAGCATTGCTTTTGTTTACGCATGGAAGACAAATTTGGGATAGAAATAAAGAGTTGATGCCTAATGGTGATCTATATCCAGGCGCGGGTAGTGATCAAAGTTCTCATATTATCATTTTTGAAACAGCACCTAAAAAGTATTTTGTTTTTTATTCCGATCAACTTGACAAAATATACTATGCGTTAGTGGATTTAAGCTTAAACAATGGAAATGGGGATGTAGTATATAAAAAGAAACTTTTAGCCTCCCAAATGGACTTACAGTTTACCGCTGTTAAAATGCTAAACAATGGAGGTTACTGGTTAATTGCACATAAAAAAGGTACCAACGAATTCAATTCCTTTGCTATCATTAATGAAGAGGTAAGCACTGTACCTGTTGTTTCTTATACCGGTTCGGCTACTTTTCCCAATACCCAATACAGTTATGGTAAGATGATAACAGAAGCCACAGGCAAAAAATTGGCATATTTGTTCTTTGATTCAGATATAAATGCCAGTAGCGGCTGTGTTTTGCAAGAGTTTTCTATAGATAAACGCTGTGGAACAATTACGCGTGTGAAAAATGTAAATCTTGCCTCAACCGCTAATTATGATAAATTGGGTTCTATTAGCTACGACCAAACAGGACAATATTTATACTTTTCCTCTTATAGAAGCGATGATAGATACTCGCTGGTGCAATTTGATATGAAAAGCAATACCAGCGATAATGGCAGAATACTCATTGCAAACCTTTATGAAAACATAGGCGATTTACAATTAGGTCCCAATGGGAAAATTTACTTAACAAGTTCTGAAAACAGAACCTTTACTTCTAAAATATCTGTAATCAATGCTCCCTTTATTGCTGGTATTAACTGTAATTTTGTATTTAATGCCATTGAATTAAGTAGGAATCCCTATTTAGGAAGCATAGGTGTTGATAGATTCCCTACCTTCATTTCAGATATATCTGAAACCACTCCCAATTCAAAAAAACCTGAACAAGTTTTAAAAGCAAATTGTGCTCAATCTGAATCAAGTTTTGAAATTAAAAGTCCTTTAGATTTAATTTACGACTCATTAGAGTGGGATTTTGGAGATGGGGATAATGCTAAGACAATTGCAGCAAAACATATCTATAGTGCAGCGGGCAAATATGTAGTTCGTTTCAATTGGTATACCTGCAGTAATAAATTCCAAATTACAGATACGATAAGAATAATAGAAAAACTAAAGCTAAACCTTGGTAATGATACCACTTTATGCACTGGAGAGATGTTTGCTTTAAAATCACCGAACACTGCAGAAAAATACCTTTGGAACACTGGAGATTCAACTAGTTTAATTTGGGTAAGTGAACCTGGTAAATACAGTTTGAAAATACAAAGTGGTGTTTGTATTGCTCAAGATGAAATTGAGATAAACTACCATCCACCAATATTTACAGCCTTGGGTGATGAATATTTTATTTGCGATAAAGAAAAAGAATTGGTGAAATTAGATGCTGGAAAAAACATGAGCAGCTATAAATGGACTCCTACAGGTGACACCACCCAATGGATAATTGTTGGAGAAGTTGGGGACTATTTTGTTGTTGTGAAAGACTATAGAGGCTGCGGTGCAAAAGACAATACCAAAGTAAAGAGAATCTGCCATGTTACTATGTTTTTTCCTACTGCTTTTTCGCCTAATAATGATGGATTGAATGATTACTTTTCACCAATAGGCAATGAAATTGTTGGATTTAGTATGCGTATTTACAACCGCTGGGGGCATGAAGTTTTTTTAAGCAACAGCCTAAATCAAACATGGGATGGAAACCATAACAACCTTCCATGTTCAACCGATACCTATTTTTACACAGCTAAATACCAAGGCTATCAAAAGAAAAAGCTCCTAGAATTTGAAACGAAAGGAACTTTTACATTAATAAGGTAAAATTACCCGACAAAAAAATCTTAAAATGCTATTTAAAATTTAATTGAAAAAGGTTTTTCTGACTTTGTAATTGTCGTTTGGTGAAATGGCAAATAAAAGTATTAATATTATTTATTGGGATCTTCTATTGCTTCAAGCATTCGCTTTTTATTTTTGACAAAGTACCACAGAAAATTATTAATAGCATAAATACAACCTTTATAAATTATACTTAATTTTTAACAAATTTACTGCTAAACAATTTTCCATTTTCAGTAAAAGCTTTTGCCAAATAAATACCACTTGGCAAATTTGAAATATCAATCAAGTTGTCTTTTTGTTCCAAAATTAATTGACCTTTAGAATCTAGGATTTCAATCTTGTTAATCGCAACATTTAATCTAATTGAAATAATATTTTGAGCAGGATTTGGGAATAATACACCATCTATTTTATGACTAACATTTTCATTTAGTCCACTAGGATTGTTCATCCTTATTGCTGCGGCATTCATACAGTTTTGTGCACTTCTCATCATATCAAAAGCAAACGCACCAGAATCGAATGATTTGGAAACAGATGATGTAATAAGACCGGTAATTAGTGAAACGCCTACAATTTTATTTCCATGACTAAAAAAATAAGTCATAGAATTAGGATCAATAAAAGCCCCACCTGTTAAATTACCTCCGGCACCAATATTACTTGGAGATATATAGGTTACTACACCCGTATTTGGATTTATTTTTGAAAGCCTGAAGGTAGTTGAATCTACAACGTATGCATACTCCATTTGGATGCTATCATACAGGTAAGAAATATAATTTTGTCGAGTTAAACCGTATATGGAGGTATCAATGCAACTGTAGGCAATGTTTTCAAAAATTCCGTTAGGTGGCAATTGAATAGGAGCAGAGCTGAATTTAGCACCAGTGTATAAATCTATACCTATCAAAGTGTCGACTGCTGAATAATAATATAGCATTTGATATGGATCAATAGAATTGCCTGCTAAGGTATACATATTACTATATGATGTGTTTCCGATAATTGTATATTGGCCTGTTGAAGGATTTATAGAAGCAAATCGGATTTGGGTTGAATCAAGAATCTCAATATTGCCCATTAATGTGCTATCGTAAATATACGAATAATAGTTAATTGGTAATAAGCCGTATATTTTTGAATCACTAGGATTGAATCGAAGGTTCTGAAAACCTATTGCTGCTTTGGAACCAAAAATCGGAACATTGTTGATGATATTTCCCGAATTGATATCAGATGTCAATAAATTTTGACCACTGCCAATGTAATATCTATTTAAGTAAGGATCAATAGTTGCCCCATTTAGATTAATGCTAGAATTATATTCTGAATTTCCTATGTTAGTAACTTCACCAGAAAATGGATCTATACTTCCTAGCCTAAATGTGGAGGAATCAAGCACATCAATTTTTTCCATTAATGTAGTATCGTAATAAGAAGAATAATAATTCTTTCTTACAATACCAATACTTTGAGCAATTGAAACATCAACAATAAAATATAGTGAGATAAGAAAAATGTACTTTTTCATTTAATTGTCTTTAATTTTTTTTTAACAGTATAAATGACAAACCATGAAAAGTTAAGATTGTTTCGAAAGTTAGGGTAATTTTTTTTGAAATGTAGTGTACTACTCCTGCAAACAAAGATTTAGAATGCTTGCAATTCATAGATGATAAAAAGGATAGAAATATTATCATACACTTTCCCATAATCACTGAGCCATAAATATTTAGAATGTAACAAAACAAAATGGCCAATCTGTTATTGGCTTCAACATTTGCAGTATGATGTTCGCTATTTCTTTACCATATAAAATGAACCAGGTTCTCTATCCATAGTTAACAATGGTAGCTTTTCCTTTAGCAAGTCAAAATGATTATGTTTTAAATAATTTACACCCCCAATTATTTCCCACTCTTTATTACAAGTCAGAAAAGCTTCTAATAGGTATTGTTCATTCCAAAACCTATTTTCTTTAATTATCCAATCTTCTAAATAATCTCGCGGTGAAAAGATATCATGTATGTGCACAATTACTCCTTTATTTAATGTTGGCAAAAGTTCAAGGTATTCAAATAGCACATCACCTTGAGGTCTTATCATATGAGAGGAGTCGATAAATAATATATCGTTTGACTCAAGTTGATTGAAAAAAGAAATATGTAAATGCTCAACCCTTTTGCGAATAACATTTACACCTATTTTTTCTAACCATGGCATTTCGTAGGGCTCAATGCAGATATGATTACAAGAATATTCCTTATTTTCTTCGTTGTTTTTATCAAGGGCTAACCTAGCGATTTTGGTAGAATGGCCAGAGCCAATTTCTATTATTCTTTTGGGTTTTTTAACACGAATAAGGCTATAAAAAAAGTCTGCATCACCCGTTTCAAAAGAACCATTTTTATAATAAAATTGTATGTCACTCTTATAATTTTGAGGAATATTTTTTAATTCCTCTTGAAATGTAAACGAGTTTAATAATGCTAATTGTGTTTCTAAATTCCAATTTATTCCAGGTAATACACGCTCTTGCCAAAGGGGCTTGATTAAATGTTTAGCATTAATAAGTGGTTCATAATAATGATCTCTGATAGGGTAAATGCCTATTGCATTAAATATGTTTTTTGAGAAAAATAATTTCCTCATTCCTAATCGACTTATTAGTTTAAAAACAAGTGCAGAAGCCAATACAAAGGGTGATAATAAGAAATCAAGTATGGGTAATAAGCCTATAATTACTTTTTTCATGTATAATAATTGTTTGTTTAAGGGGCATAACATCCATTTTTATTTGACCTTGTATGTGTCATGCTTTATCAAACAAAAATATCTTATTTAATTACTTATCCAAGTGTTTAAAGGTTTAAGATGGAGTGGAAGAAAAACATAGATTGATAGACTGATTCTTACAATACTTCTAACGAATTATTATTCAAATTAAAGCTGCAATTATATCAAGCTAAGATATATGTATTTTGGGCGTTGTAAGCAATTCGTTTAATTCATTCGAGTCTTTTTACAACAAATGTATAGTTTTTGTCGTAGTTAGAAAAT
>JBBALJ010000093.1:0-12030 GCA_040403075.1 Bacteroidia bacterium | reverse complement strand
CATGTGGTTAATAACCAAGTGGTAGAAGAGTTGGAATTGAAGTTTTAGTAATAACATTCGAATAAGGTTCCCAAAACAACTATACTTAGGAGTCTGAAGCCAAGTCAATGTAGAGAGACTATGGATTTAAAATGAAATAATAGTTTGTAACTCGTTCATATTAGACCGTGTCATAGAAACTGCCATTCATTGCAAATTCGTAGATCGCTTCGCTAACTCTACGAATAGTTTGGGGATTTCGGGTGAAAAGCTTCTACACTTCTTTAGATGCTTTTAATTCCTATTTGTTGTGTTAAATAATTTAATCTATCTGATACCTGATAAAAAGACCAAAATTCTCAAACGCACCTTCATTCATTCCAAATTGTGCAAAGTCGGTACCTAATCCAAACTGAAATTTTTGTTTGTAATTCAGACCCATTCGTAGAAGTTGATTGCTAATATTGTGGCGTGTAAAAATATTTAGTATTGCTCTTTTCTCGTTTGGGTTTTCTTTTTGCAATCCCAAATTTGTTACAACAATAAACTGAGAAAATAAGCCCCATTTTTTTGTAAATTGAGGTGAATAGTTGATTAAGCAAAACACATCTAATGCCCTTGGTCTTGACAATTGAACCATAGGGAAGGCATTGATAGTAAAATCACCTTTCTTATTTAGGTAACTTAATGATAAACCCAAAGAAGGAAGGAATTGCAAACCATCAAAGCTGCCACCTGCTGAAATACCCAACCAATTATTGATTTGATAAGTTAATTGGTTATCAATAGAAATACTGTTGAGAGTACTGTCTTTATAATTTGCCGCAAACAATCCTTGAGAGAAAACATTCCATCTGCCAAGACTATCCAAATCTTTTTGGATATAGCTAAAGTATAGTGCTTGCTTATTGCCAACCATCACCTCAAATGGAATTTGAGCAAAGGAATATCTTGTAGCCATTACAAGTATGGCTATTAAAATAGATTTTTTCATTTTGACTAAAAATTTTGAATAGAAATATTTCCTGTTTGGGGTAACGATTGGCAAGTCAAAATATAGCCGGCTTTTATATCAGCTTCTGAAAGCACTTGGTTGTTTTGCATTTTTACCTTGCCTTCGGTGCATTTCATTTTGCACATTCCGCAAAGTCCGCTTTGGCAAGAAAAAGGTAAAGGTATTTTTTGGTCTAAGCCACTTTGCAAAATAGTTTTACCTTCTTGGGTTTCAAATTGATGCGTTTTTCCAAATACTTTCGCATAAATTCGCGCTTTTTGTGAAGTATTTGCTTGGTTTTGGGTTCTAATTAAGAATAATTCCCGATTAATTTGCTCTTTGCTAATGCCCAAATATTGCAAATCTTCAATCAGTTTATTGGTCATTATTTCTGGACCACAGAGGTGAAAAAACAATTTGTTTTTGCCATATTGATTTACGAGTTCCTGCATCGGAATGCTAGTAATATAGCCCTTTGAGGCATTTTGAGGGTTTTCTTCTTCACTCAAAAAGTGCTTTACTTCTATTTGAGTAGGAAATTCTTTTGCCCATTTTTCAAGTTTTTCTTTGAAAATAATGCTATTGGAAGTTCTGTTGGCATAAAGCAAAGTGATTTTACTTTTGGGTTCGAACTTCAAAATAGTGCCTATCATACTGTAAATAGGTGTGATACCACTTCCGCTTGCTATCATCACATAATGCTTTTGATTAGCTGGTTCAGCATTGAGGCAAAATTGCCCGGAAGGTACAGTAACCTCTATGGAGTCGCCAACTTTTAAATTCTCTGCTAAGTAATTTGTAACCTTGCCTCTCTTGATTTTTTTGATAGTTAAAGTCAGAAAATTATCTGTATTCGGAATGGAAGAAATGGAAAATGTACGATACAATGCTTCGCCTTTGATAATGACTTTGATGGTAAGGTGTTGCCCTGCCGAGAAATCCCTGAAAACCGTAGGAACATTACCAAACTCAATCGTAAAAGCTTCGTTTGCTTCTTGCCTAATATCAGAAACTGTAAGCGAATACAAACCTTCGTTGCTTTTCTTGATGTTTTTGCGTTCAAATATTTGTTCGTGGCGGGTTTCATAGTCTTTAAATTCTGTTCCCATCCATTTATCCCACCAAGTAAAATATAGGGAATAATTACCATTGAATAATTGGTGGTGCATGTTGTGGTGCGTAGAGGCTGCTTTGTATTTTAACAAAGGAAATTTTACCCAGCCCTTAGGATATACTTCATAACCTAAATGATGCAGCACATTGTTAAGCATAGAGAATATTTGCCAAGCAATTATTACCCCAAAATTCAGCGGAAGGAAAAATGGTAATACAAAGCCCATCATTTGTTCAATTACCGCTTCCGAAGGGTGGAAAGCAAAGGCAGTTAGTGGCGAGGGGTCGGTACTTTCGTGATGAACCTTATGGATGAATTTATAAAAACGAGGTAAGTGCATAGCCCTGTGGCTCCAGTAGAAAAATGTATCATCAATAAAAAGAACAATAAAAAAGCTAAGCCCTAACCACAAATAGCCGTAGTCGTTTATATTGAAATAAAGCTGTGTGTAACCTTTGTTATCTAAGTATAGAAGACAAACATCGAAAATGGCAAAAATCAAGAATGTACTTGTAGAAAAACCAAGGTCGTGTTTAAAATGGTGCAGCGTAGCTCTTTCATTTTCTTGTATTCGTATTTTTTTAAAATACTTTTTTCCTACAATCCAAAAAATAAAAAAGAATGGAAATGCGAAGCCTGCATACCAGCTAAATTGTTCGCTAAACGCGGCAATGATGTTCTCAAAAAGCGTTGTAATATTCATTGTACTCCAATTTTAAAGTGTTAATTATTGACACTGCAAAAATGAAAAGCATAACAATAAAACCTTTTGACGTAGAACAAAAAGTGATTTGATGTAGATCAAAAAATGGTTAGAGTTTACCCGCTCTAATTCTACTAAGTGTTTCTTGGGTGATGTTTAAGTAAGAAGCAATGTTTCCAAGGCTAATGCGGTTGGTAATGTCTGGGTATAGGTTTAATAATTTTTGGTATCGTTGCTTTGCATCAAGAAATTGCAAATCGGCAATTCTGTCTTCAATTTGTGATATATAGTGCAACTCAACTAACTTAATATACCAAAGTGCAAATGAATGATGCTTTAAAAGCAAGGCTTGTATTCCAGAGTATTCAATGGAATACATTTCACTATCTTCAATAAGCTGTATGCTTTCTTGTGACGGTGTTTGATTAACTAGACTTGGTGCATCAGTAATAATTTGTGTGTCTAAGCTAAACCAAGTATTCATTTCTTTTCCCTGGTCGTTTGTGTAAAAGTATTTAACAGCGCCTCTAGTCATAAACCATAGGTGTTTACAAGGTTTACCTGATTTAAGTAAAAAATAATTTTTAGGATACTCCAAATGCTGAGAATGTCCTAAAATCTCTTCCAATACTTCTTGCGGTAAAAAATATATTTCTTGAATAATGCCTTCTAATTTTGTTTTCATTTAGCTTTTCGAAAATAAACAAAACTTTTATATGGGCCCCATAAAATGAGACCAATCTCTCCAAATTTGGTCGGATAGGTCTTATAAATTACCCTTTTTTATTTTCAAATATATTTCAAATTAAGGCAAATCGATTCATAGTATCGCCTAACACTAACTTCTCCTCCCTTTATCCTCCACTCTAAATCCTTCCCAAGCTAACTTTTCCATTCCCACTGCATATCTACCAATTTTTTGTAGAGACCGTTTGGCATTTGCATCAGTTGCTCATGTGAGCCTTGTTCTTGCACTGTTCCTTTGTCAATCACCACAATTTTATCTGCATTTTTAATGGTAGATAGTCTGTGAGCAATCACGAAGGAGGTTCTGTTTTTCATCAAATTTTCTAAGGCTTCTTGCACCAATTGTTCGCTTTCGCTATCCAATGAACTAGTAGCTTCGTCTAGTATTAATATAGCAGGGTTTTTAAGTATAGCGCGGGCAATGGCAACCCTCTGTCTTTGTCCACCACTCAGCTTAACACCTCTTTCACCTACTATGGTATCATAGGCTTCAGGAAACTTATTGATAAACTCGTGGGCATTGGCCTTGATGGCTGCTTGCATAATTTCTTCATCGCTGGCATTGGGTTTACCATAAGCAATATTTTCTTTGATGCTTCCTCCAAACAACATCACATCCTGCGGCACATAAGCCATTTGTTTACGAAGCTGACTTAAAGGAATGTCGCTTGCCTTTTTATCATCAAACATAATATCGCCTGCACTGGGTTTATAAAACTGAAGTAGGAGGGAAGCAATGGTACTTTTACCCGCACCACTTGGTCCAACAATGGCTATTTGTTCACCTGAACTAGCGCTCAGGCTTAGGTTTTTCAGTACTTGTACATCGGTTCTACTTGGGTAATGAAAGGCAATGTTTTCAAAACGTACGTTTCCTTTTACCAAATTGTTATTGCTCACTTCAACCATTTCAAGCGATACATCTTCGCCTGTTTCTCTCAATATTTCTCTCACACGTTGGGTAGCTCCCAAGGTTTTTTGCAATTGACTAAACATATCTGCAAAGCCTGCAAATGTGCCACCCACAAATCCCGAGAAGATAACAAACATGGTTAAATCACCCGTGCTTAGTTGACCTTGGTTAATCATGTTGGCACCATACCACATCACAAAAGCAATGGTTCCAAACACACTAAATATCATCATGCTCACAAATGCCCCGCGATAGCGGGCATTGCTTATAGCTGTATCTACAACAGAGAAAATGCTCTTACGGTAACGGGCAATTTCGTATGCTTCAGAGGTAAAGGCTTTCACTACTGAGATTCCTGAAAAAGTTTCGTTTACAATATTGCCACTATCGGCCAATTGGTCTTGGGCCTTGCGGCTCATCTTGCGGATTTTCATCCCGAAAACTACGGCTACCACTGCCACCAAAGGCACAATAGATAACATCACCAAAGCAAGTTTGGTAGAAATAACAAAGATGAAAGAAAGGCCAATCATGAGGGTGAAAATTCCTCTTAGGAATTCGGCTAAGGTGAAAGAAATGGCATCTTGTATTTGCGATAAATCAGATGAAATACGGCTGCTCAATTCACCCACACGTTGTTCTGTGTAGAAACTCATAGGCATGCTAAGTAGCTTGCTGTATAAGTCTTTGCGCATATCAGCCAAAGATTTTTCGCCCACTTCAGTCAAGAGATAAATGCGCATGAAAGAGAAAATCATCTGCACACTTAATTGAGCAAAAATTAAGAGGATGATGGTGTTTAAACTCCACTGAATGGTTTTGATATCAAAGCCGAAATTACTTGCACTTTGCGGCAAACTAAGTTTAGATCCTGGTGAGGCTGCATCAATCATCTTACCTAATAGAAATGGAAAGAGCATGGTGGTAAATGCCGAGAGGGCAATGAATACCAATGCCAAGATAAACTTACTGCGATAAGGTTTTAAATATTTGAAAAGTATTAGTGCCTGACTTAAGGTTTCTTTTGTGATTTTAGCTTTTTCAACTTCGGGTTTGTTGTGTCTAGGTCCTGCCATTTATATAAAAATCGTCTAATTGATTTTGGTTAATTGTGAATAAAATGAAACAAAAATACCCTCTATGGTTAATCATTTGAACAAAATTTTTGTCAAAAGAAAAATTGCATTTTTGAGCAATCAAACTTACATCAAAAGTCAAATGCACCATCTTAAATTCTGCTAAACATTTCAAAATTTAGGTGAATGGTAGATTTGAAAAGGTAAAAATGAAAACTTGTTTAGAATCAACTAAACAAGTTTTCGGAATATCATATTCTAAAGATTATTTTTCTTTCTTTTCTTCTTTGATAGTAAGGTCAACTGGCTTCTCTACTTTTTCTTCAAGTAAAGCAATATCCAATACCTCGAGCATGTTTTTTACGTAATGGAAATTTAAATCTCCAAGGTAAGACATATTGATTTCACTTACATCTTTGCGATTGGCTTCACATAAAATGATATCAGTAATACCCGCACGTTTTGCTGCTAAAATCTTTTCCTTAACTCCACCAATTGGCAATACTTTACCACGCAAAGTAATTTCACCTGTCATGGCCAATTTAGGTTTGATTTTCCTTTGAGTGAAGGCAGAAGCCAATGAGGTCAACATGGTGATACCCGCTGATGGTCCATCTTTAGGCACCGCACCTGCAGGCACATGGATATGGATATCAAAAGCATCAAAAGCACGCTCATCAATATCTAAATATTGGGCATTGGCTTTTAAGAAAGTTAGAGCCGTTACGGCAGATTCTTTCATTACATCACCTAGGTGTCCAGTAAGGGTAAGCTTACCTTTTCCTCTAATCAAACTACTTTCAACGAAAAGTATTTCACCGCCTACACTTGTCCAAGCTAAACCTGTTACCACACCTGCTACTTCGTTTCCTTGGTATATTTCTTTTTCTACCCTTTCAACACCCAAAATGGTTTTGATATCTTCAGGGCTTAGTTTCTTCTTGATTTTTTTCTTGCTTACTTTTTCTTTAGCAACATGACGAGAAACACTTGCGATTTGTTTTTCAAGAGCTCTTACTCCGCTTTCGCGGGTATAGCCTTCAATGATTTTTTCAATGGCCGTATCAGATAAATCAAAATCTTTTTCAGCTAAACCATGGTTGGCCTTTTGTTTTGGAATCAAATATTTTTTAGCTATTTGAACCTTTTCTTCCATGGTATATCCATTGATTTCAATAATCTCCATCCTATCAAGCAAGGCTGGTTGGATGGTATCTAAATTATTGGCGGTGGCTATGAACATTACCCTTGATAAATCATATTCAATTTCTACATAATTATCATAGAAACTAGCATTTTGTTCAGGGTCGAGCACCTCCAACAAGGCACTTGATGGGTCTCCACGGAAACTCGTTTGTATTTTATCAATCTCGTCTAATACAAAAACAGGATTGTTTGTTTTTACTTTCTTTAAATTTTGAATGATACGTCCAGGCATAGCACCAATGTATGTCCTACGATGTCCACGAACTTCACTTTCATCATGTAAACCACCCAAGGCAATACGGGCATACTTGCGACCTAATGCTTTAGCCACTGATTTGCCTAAGCTTGTTTTACCCACACCTGGAGGGCCATACAAACATAGGATAGGGCTTTTCATATCGCCTTTAAGCTTCAATACTGCCAGGTATTCAAGGATACGTTGCTTAATCTTTTCAAGTCCAAAATGGTCTTCATTTAATATGTTTTCAGCTTCGGCTAAGTCGAAATTATCGGTTGTCACATCATTCCAAGGCAAGTCGAGCAATAGTTGCATATAGCTAATCTGCATCGAATAGTCGGGTGCCATGGGATTAATTCTGCGCAGTTTGTCAAGCTCTTTGTTGAAAGACTCCGAAACAGTCTTATCCCAATTTTTTGCCTTGGCAGTTATGGCTAGGTTTTCAATATCACGCTCAGGAGAGTCACCACCCAATTCCTCTTGAATGGCTCTGATTTGCTGCTGAAGGAAGAACTCACGTTGCTGTTTGTCCATGTCTCCGCGCACTTTGCTTTGAATTTGGTTTTTCAATTCAAGCATATGCTTTTCCTTGTTCAACTCCTCAATCAACATCATGGCACGCATTTTCAAATCCACTATTTCGAGCATTTGCTGCTTCACCTTGCTTTCAGCATTCATGTTTGACGACACAAAGTTAAGCAAGTATTCAGGGCTCTTAATACTTTTTACGGCACTAATGGCCTCAGAAGGTAAATATGGATTAAGCTCAATAATGGCTGAAGCGGTGTCTTTAATGGTATCCATCAAAGCAATGGTTTCCTTGTCTTCAGCCGTATTATTGTTATCAAACTCATGTATTTTGGCTTTGATATAAGGTTCAGTGCTAATTACCTCACCCAATCTAAATCTGCGTTTTCCTTGAAGTATAGCGGTGGTGCTGCCATCAGGCATTTTAATCATTCGAATGATTTTGGCCACCGTACCAACTTTATACATATCAGACTCTTGAGGGTCTTCCACTTGTTGGTCAAGCTGAGTCACTGTTCCAATGGTTTTATCGCCTTTATTGGCGTCTCTAATCAAGCGGATTGATTTATCTCTTCCAACTGTTATAGGTATGACAACACCTGGAAAAAGCACTGTGTTTTTTAGCGGTAATATTGGCAGACTTTCTGGCAAATCTTCCTTGTTTATCTCTTCTTCTTGTTCTTCGCTTAGTAGCGAAATAAAATCCGGCTCCCCCGCATCATCATGTAACATTGATGTTATCAAATAATTATCATTTTCCATACGTCCTTTTGAAAATCTAAAGTCTCTTACTAAGTCAATTCAAATGCCAGAAGCAATTGGACTGTCCATTTGAAAGCATTTTTTCAAATAAAGTAATAAATAGGCAGATAATTTTGTAAAGAAATGGGGGAAGGGGAATGTTCAATTTTTATTGTAGGATATTCAAAATATTGGGTGACCTCGTCATTTTAGAATGTTTTGGGGTTTAGTTAAAAGGTACTTTGTTTCTCGTACTTGTAAACCTTCAAGTAGATTATCAGCTCGAACCAATCAAAATCTATTTTGGTTATAGTTAATCTTAAGTACTTTAGTGTTTTATAAACAAGTTGCAACTTTCATTAAGTAGCTGCACTGTCTGTCTTGAGTATAGGTTTTTCGCTTGGAATAGATGGTGTGGGTTTTGGTCTAATTTTTATACTTACACATGAAGAACCTCCAATTATTAGTATTAAAATACTTGAGAGCATATAGGTATGAGCAAGGTTTTTCCTACCTCTCAAATAATGAAATAATCCTAGTCCCAAATTTACTATGCAAATTGTAAAAACTGGAATCATTAGAAAATATAAATTACCGGTGCCCCAAAAAGCGGTAATGACTATAGATAATATGATTAAGGATAAAAAGCTAATTCCAATTATTTTCTTAATTTCATTCATGTTTATTTTATTTTATTTCCAATTGATGAAAACCCCCAACAAGAAGGAAAGCCAATTAGTAAAACCAAAAATGCCGATAGCAAATAAGTATAGGCAAGAGATCTGTTGCTACTAAAGTTCGCAAAGAAAAAGATAATATTAACTAAAATTTGAATGGCAATAGGAATGATGCTTGTTATTAGTACCATGTCTTTTGAAAGTAATGTTAATAGAATCATATAACTAAATAGAACTATTAAATTGTAAATATGAATTTTACTATTCTCCATGGTTAGATTTAGGTTTTACGAAGTTCTTTTAATTTTTCACTTTTGTCGTCTCTATAAAATAGATTCATTGTTTCGAATGGAATAATTTTCCCATCTTTATTTACAATATGAACACATGATTTCTTTATTGCCCTTACATCAAAATTATATGCATCAATAAATGACATAATGATAATTCTAAATACATTTTCGTAACTTAAATTTGGGGCTGAAATACTTGGCAGGCAACAAAGTAAAGATTGAATTTCTTTCGTAGCAGTATCTACAGTATTTCCAGTAGTAAATACTTTTAGTAAATGAGATTTTAACTTTTCATCTTGCTCATAAACTATAGAATTGCCAGATGCTTTTAATAGCACAGAAGGATCTATCATTCTAGTAAGAGGGATGACTTGTTCTCCTAATTTTAGAGCATATCCCATCACCAAGGCATCTGGGTTGCAAGGAACAGGAATTAAATCTTTTTCTGAAAACAATGGAAATTGTTTCAAAATATCAGACCGACATTCAGTCAAGGTATATCTTTCAGTAGATGGGTCGAAACTTTCCAATCTGCCTGCAACTTGAACCGGCTGAAAAGTTACTCCCCTTACACATTTTTGTTTTAGTGCAAATTCAATAATTTCACCAAGTTCCTTATCATTCAATCCCTTTTGAACAGTAACAACTAATGTCGTAGATAAATTATATTTATTTAAATTCTCAAGTGCTTTTAATCTTATTTCTCTTAGGTCTTTACCTCTAATTTTAATCAAAGCCTCTTCTTTGAAAGAATCAAATTGTAAATAGATTTCAAAACTTGGCATATATGTTGCTAATTTGGCTACAAACTCTTCATCATTTGCTATCCTAATGCCATTTGTATTAACCATTAAATGTTTAATAGGCTTTGTTTTTGCAATGTCAAGAATAGTAAAGAAGTCGGGGTGAATCGTTGGTTCTCCACCACTTATTTGCACAACATCGGGTTGTCCTTCGTTAGCTACAATAATATCTAACATATTCTCAACTTCTTCAACAGTTCTGTGTCTTCCACTATGTGGAGATGATTCTGCATAACATGTAGGACATGTTAAGTTGCACCTATCAGTAATTTCAATAAGTGTTAAACATGAATGTTGTTCATGGTCTGGACATAAGCCACAATCATAAGGGCAGCCATAGTGTGTGGATGTATTAAATTTCATCGGCATTTCACTAGGCTTCATGTAATTCCTGCAATTTTTGTAATATTCCTTATCTGTGGCAATTAGAACCTTTTGCCTTCCGTGTTCATCGCAGCGTTTAAGCATATAAACATTATCGCCTTCAAAAACGATTTTAGTGTCAACTCGTTTAAGGCAAATATGACATAGACTTAATGTAAAATCATAGTAGGTATAGTTTCTTTCAGGCATATCTCTTGGCTTCAATTAATGTTTTTGGAAATAGTATAATTTTGTAATAATAAATAATACCAATAATTGAGGTGATTTGGATGGCCGATAGGCCAATTGGGAATTTATTAATGGGTTTAATATATTCAACTAAAAGTCTAAAAACGAAGTAGCTAAAAAGAAACATTTTGAACTTAGTTCCATTTGCTAAAATGTACTTTTTCTCTAAACAATAAATCCCAAACCACACCAGAATCAAAAATACAATTTCATACAGATTAGTAGGATGTCTGTATACATTGTCTCCGAAATTAATTGCCCATGGTAATGATGTAGCTGTTCCAAAGGTTCCATCCTCTAATCCTGACAAAAAGCACCCTATCCGCCCAATTATCATAGCCAATAGAATTGGGTAAGTCATTAAATCTCCAGAGGAGTGTTTTACTCCAATTATTTTTTTGCAGATTTCTACTGCAAATAAACCTCCTAATAGGCCTCCCAGTATGGTTTTGTTTCCATAGATATTTGCAAAAGAAAATGCACCATTGGAAAATTCAGTACTTTCCATAAATCCAACTATTCGAGAAAAGACGAACGAACCTAAAGCAGCAGATATAAGAATGATTGTCCTGTTTTCTGTTGAAATTTTATCAGTAGTATTTTTACGCAAAAAAAGAAAATATCGAAACCCTATACTATAGGCAAGTAATTCACATACTAAATGAGATGATACCACAATTTGACCAATATGTATATTAACAGGGAATTGCATGGCTACTTTCTCTTCCAAAAAGGGTAATAGTATCTAATTGTTATGGATTCTTTTTGAAGATTTTGAATGCTGTTATCGTTGAGGTAAATATTATAACCGTACATTAATCCAATTCTAAAACTCGAAATGCCAATCATAGGTTTAATGCCATAAGTATCAGTTTTGTAATCAGAGTATCTATTTGCATTTAGTCCACAAGCAAACAATCCACTCAAATACCAGGCATTGAAACTAGTACCATATATTTTGCTATTGGGGTCAAACTCATACAAAGCAAGAAAACCAGCAAAAGGATAATTTACAAATAAACCTTCTACTTGCCAAGGTTGAAATCCAATACCCACTTCGAGCATATTTTGCTTTGTTCCTGAATACCCTGCAACAATACCAATATTGGCATTTAACTTAGTACTTTCACTATATTGCTGAGCCTTTGTCATTGTGATAAAAAAAATCCAAATGCCGCTAAAGACTAATGTGATTTTAAAAATTTTATTGTAAAACGGATTGTTGGACATTTATCACTAGCAAAAAAAATAATAATTCAAATATATAAATTTGAAATTAAATACCACATACTAAGCCCTATCATACAAATCCCTGATAGCAACTGAAGCTACAGTGCAGCCAAATACTGTAGGCATATAGCTTATGGTTCCAACTACGGATTTCTTTTTGGTGTCGTTGGGTGTTC
>JBBALJ010000092.1:0-12034 GCA_040403075.1 Bacteroidia bacterium | reverse complement strand
AATATTTATAAACATTTTAATTAACACTTTATTATCCCGAACTCAGGTTTCTAGAAAAAAATATGCTTCTGCCCACTGGCCTGATGCACGGCCCGCATTTTTTTCGGTCCAACGCACGCCTCCTATTTGAGCTACTATCATGGCTTCGCGTTCGAAATTTATTTCTTCAAAACTCTTTGCAGCCAAGGCATTTGACTTTCATAAAATCTGCCAGAAAATGTTTTGTTTTTTTGTGAGATGTAATGCAGTGCGGAATTTTAGAACGATAAATCGGAATCACTAAGGCGACAAAACAAAAAAAGGCTGCCCAATGGACAGCCTTCATATATCTTAGGTATTTTGATTAGTAATTATTTAACATCATTGGCATCACCAGCATCAACACTTCTTCGCCTTCATCGGTTGTTTCAGGAACCAAAACACCCGCACGATTAGGCATTGATAGCTCTAAATGAACATTTGGAGAATCAATAGCAGAAAGCATTTCGCTCAAATATTTTGAGTTAAAGCCTATTTCCATATCCTCACCCACATACGTACAAGCTAATTTCTCTTGCGACTCATTTTCAAAATCCAAATCCTCAGCGCTAATAGCTAAATCGCTACCTGCAATTTTCAAACGAATTTGGTGAGTGGTTTTGTTAGATGTGATAGATACACGTTTTACAGATGAGTTAAACTCTGCTTTGTCAATCGTCATCTTATTAGGATTGTCTGTTGGAATTACTGCTTTGTAGTCAGGGTATTTTTCGTCAATCAAACGACAAATTAAACTTACATCTCCAAACGAGAAGTAGGCGTTTGATTTGTTGAAGTTGATTGTTACTTCAGTATCATTGGTTGGCAAAGCATTTTTCAAAAGGTTCAATGCTTTTTTAGGAAGAATAAAAGATTCTTCAACACCTGGTTGCACATCATTTCTAGTGTATCTCACCAAACGGTTGGCATCTGTAGCAACAAACACGATGTTTTTGTTGAACAATTGAACGAATACACCTGTTAAGTTTAATCTTAAATCATCATTGCTGGTAGCAAATACCGATTTAGCAATGGCTTTTTGTAAAACGCCTGCTTGAATTTTGAATGATTTGTCTCCATCCACTTCGGGGTTTTTAGGAAACTCATCTGCATTTTGGGCAGTTAGTTTAAAACGACCTGTTGAGTATTTAATTTCAAGCGAACCTTTCTCAACATTGATAGTAAAAGCCAATGGTTGATCGGGCAATGATTTTAAAAGTTCAATTGTAGTTTTTGAAGGAATAGCAATGGCTACATCTTCTTTAGCATCCACTTTGATGCTGGTTGTCATAGTGGTTTCTAAATCGGTTGACGAAATAGTTAAGTTACCATCTTTGATATCGAACAAAAAATTATTCAATATGGGTATGATTGGTTTTGATACCACTACGCCATCTATCATAGATAGATGTTTTAATAAAACGGTGCTGTTTACAATAAACTTCATAATACGAATGTATGAAGCAAAAATATAGGCAGAAGCCCCACAATAAAACACAAGTTATGCACAGATAAATGTCAAAATACCAATGCTGTATTGCTTAAGCTATTAGGTAAAATTTCTCAAATTCCCAACCACTCTTTGGCTGTTCTAAAGAGTAGTTTTTCTTTGGTCTCTTGATCCAAATCTTTCATCAGTTCTATAAAACGTCCATGCTCCAAATCGCCAAGTGGGAAAGGGAAATCACTGCCCATGGCAATTTTTTCGGGGCCAAAAAGATTGAGTAAATATTTGAATGTTTCGTCATCATGCACCAAGCTATCCACATAGAATTTGTTCACGTACTCTCTTGGGTCTTTCACCTTATTCACATTGCACAAATCTGGGCGGGCATGGTAGGTATGAGATATACGTCCTAGGGTTTGAGGAAAGCAGCCACCTCCATGCGCAAACAAAACCCTAAGCTTAGGAAATTTATCAAAAATGCCACCGAAAATTAAAGAGGTAATGGCCAATGAAGTTTCTGCTGGCATGCCCACTATCCATGGTAACATGTACTTAGGCATACGATCCTGCCCCATCATATCCCATGGGTGAACAAATAGACACATCCCTAGTTTTTCAGCCGTTTCGTAAAAAGGATAAAAACTCTCATCATCCAAATTTTTATCGTTGATATGGGTAGCAATTTCTACACCGGGTAAATTCAACTCATGCTTACACCTACTTAGTTCCTGAATAGCCAAATCAACATTTTGCATAGGCAAGGTGCCCAATCCCACAAACCTATCAGGATAGGTATGTTGAATTTTGGCTAGGTGGTTATTAATAAACTGACTCCATTCATAGGTATGTTGGGCTTCGGCCCAATAGTAAAACAAGACAGGAACAGTAGATAATGCCATCAGTTGTACCCCATGTTTATCCATGTGTTCCAATATGGTCTCTGGGTTCCAACACAATTCATCAATGGCTCTAAAAAAAGTGCCATCAGCCTTCATCATATTGGCCCTTCCTGGCTGATAATGGTCAAGGTATATAAAATCATTTCCATAGCCATACTTTTCTTTCAAGTTGGGCATAAACTCTGGAAGTATATGAGCGTGAACGTCAATTTTGGTGTTTGTGCTCTGTGCTCTGTGCTCTGTGTTTTCTGATTTGTACAAAATTTATTTATTTAATTTTGATTCATTGTAATTGATAAAACCCGATAATATTTTACCAGCAGTTGTCGTAATATCCATCAGTTTATCCAATTCGTTTTGCGAAATATAGTTTAAGTCAAGTGCAATAAATCCATAGGTTTCTAATTCGTATAATGAACCTCTTGAGATGTATAAAAATTGAATGGTGTCTTTGGTATGATTACGCCCAACACCTTCCGCGATATCAGCAGGAACAGATACTGCTGCTCTTCTCATTTGTTGAGTTAAACAAAACTTCTCATCATCAGGAAATTTTTTCGTAATGATATAAATTTCTTTTACCATTCTACGTGCTTCTTTCCAAGCATCCAATTCGCGATAACTTTTACCCATCATATTAATTGATAATTTATGAATAGAATGATTGTGCTTTCTGCTTACACCTTATAACAAAGCACCATGCACCTCGCACAAATATCCGTGTTACACTTTTTCCATCACATGTCCGCAACTTTTGCAAGTGCGCAAGTCCTCAGAGGCATAGTAGGCATTAAAGTGCGTTTTAAAATCGTTTTCGATATCATTCAATTCAAAAAAGGCTTCATGTAATTTATGATTACATTTTTCGCAAAACCACATCAATCCATCTGTAAAACCTTTACCTGCTCTCACTCTTTCAATCACAAGGCCTATTGAACCTTCGCTGCGTCCAGGGGAATGAGGTGTTTTAGCAGGTAGCAAAAACATATCACCCGCTTTTAAAGGCACTTTTACGGCTTTGCCATCCTCTTGAATGGTTACGCATATTTCACCTTCTAATTGATAAAACAACTCTTCTGTTTCGTTGTAATGATAGTCTTTTCGGGCATTTGGTCCTGCCACTACCATCACAATAAAGTCTTCTCCCAAGGGGTAAACACTTTTATTTCCAACAGGTGGTTTCAACAAGTGACGGTTTTCTTCAATCCATTGGTTTAGGTTAAAAGGTCTTTGTATCATGGTTGTAATTTTTTAGGCAATTTAATATTTATGAATTTGGAAGCAAGGATGTATAATAAGAAATTTGACACCTAGTAAAACTTTTCGTTGAAATCATCATCAATATTTCGGCTGCTGAGCCTAGTCGAAGCACCGAAATGTAGATGTGAAGTTTGATTGTTACAAACCGATAGCAAAGGTAATTAGAATAAGCGCTTCTTTTTTCGATTTTCGCCACCCTTGTACCTGTTTTTCTCGTGCAAAAGCTTCATCTATTCTGGGGTAAATCTCATGATAAACCAATTCAACAGGTAAATTCTTCTTTGTATAAACGGAACCATTTCCAGTTTGATGTTGATTAAATCTAAATTCCAGGTTGATTGTACTTCCAACATAATATTTGCCATTTGCGTATTTTAATATGTACATGTAACCAATCATAATATTAAAAAAGTTTCTAATTGCAGAAATTGTTAAACTTCCATTTCGGCTCCGCTCAATGTCCGTTTAACAATTAAATCTTCGTTTAATAATATGGAAATATTTTTGGCAAGAATACTTAATTATACTAAGGCCTATAATTACTTTCCTTCAATATCTTGTCCCAATTGCTTTCAAGCATGATTTGTTCTAAACTAGCACCGCTTTCTTCTGCATATTTTTGAATGATTTGGCAGGCAGTATACACTCCAATGGCAGGAGCGCTTTCCTGAGGAACACCCTCTGCTGTAGTGAAAGGACCATCGTTTAAATAACGCATGTATTTTGCAGGTTCATCACAATAAAGCATTTTCTTTTCAATAAAATGAGACCACACATCATGGGCATTGTCTTTGCTCCATTTTACTTGCTTGTCTGTATAACCTAATATGATTGAATCAGGCAATTCAGGCATTAACTTTTTCATAAAATATCTCACTTTTCCTTCAAATAACATAAAGGCCAAGAAACGCTTGTCTTTGGTTTGGTATTCGTAATTTGATATGGCCAAAGCCTTGATAGCATTAGATGCCACATATTCTTTGCATAGCTTATTGCTCATGTATTTTGGAAACTCTATGATAGGATAAATGGGATAATCTTTACCCAAATACATATCCAGCCCAATGCCAATGATGGTATCATAGGTAATATTGGCAAAACCAAACTCAGAAACAAAACTTACAAAACAGGGTACTTTGTTTTTAGGGAACTCCTTTTTATAGTTCTTCATGGCCTCTGTCAATTGTGCTTCGACAGGCCCCAAATCAGGATACACACTGTCCACATCATGCTTTAAATGCATTAAACTTGGGTGATGAATAAATTCAGTTAACTCTTTACTATGCAGTGTGTCTTGTCTGTTTTCAGGTATTTCTAAAATATCATTGCAGAAACCAAAGTAAAATTCTTTGTATTTATTTGACATCATCATAAAATGAGGGGCGCCTTCACTTGAGAATAAATCCCGCTCAAAGCGGTGTATCTTAATATTTGTCTCTTCGGCTGTATTGGTTTTTGTATTTTCGCCACAAGCTACCAACAATAAGATGAAAACATAAATGAAGGTTTTGTTAGTGTATTTTATAAATTTGTCCATATTTTTCATTTTTCAAATGTATGACTAGAAATTATGTAATGGTAATTGCCTTGGCAATAATGAGTATTTCAAATGGTTTTTCACAAAAAATCAGCGATGAAAATAAATATGAATTTGGATTACGCATAGCTCCCAATATCAGTTGGGTTACTCCAGATAGCAAAAGTATTGATGCCAATGGCATCAGCTTGGATTGGAATTATGGCTTCACAGTGTCAAGATACATCAATGAAAGATATGCCTTTGGTACCGAAATTAATGTGGTGAATGTTACTTCAAAATTCAAATATGACAGGGTATACCTTGCAAAATCAGACAATTCAGAGAAAGGATTTGCCAATGATTTAAGCATGACCTACAACCTACGTTACCTACAAATCCCAATTTTGTTTAAAATGAGAACCAATGCTATTAACGGAGGTAAACTAAGAGTTTTTGGGGAATTTGGAATGGGTTTAGGATTGTTAATCCGTAGTAAAATAGATGTGAGTTCAAGTGTAGTGAAAGTGGATAATGTAGATGCCAAAAACCCTGATGCTGCTGATAAATTTGATATCAGAGCAGATTCAACTAGTGCAGCTTATGACAAAAGCATAAGCTTCTTCAATCCTTCATTTATTATAGGTGGCGGGGTTCAATATGATTTATTTTCAAACACAAAAGTATACACCGGTTTAAGGTACAATGGGGGTTTGGTAGACATGCTTTCTGAAGACAAATGGACAGCTACCAATAGTTTCACCTCACTTAGCTTTGGTATTATTTTCTAATTTTTGTTTGAATAATTCACTTTCAATTTATTGCATTGAAAATAGCATTAGCACAACTCAATTATCATACAGGTAATTTCGATCATAATACTTCTAAAATGATTGAGGCTTTGAATAAAGCCAAAAGCAATGGAGTAGATTTAATTGTATTTTCTGAATTGGCAGTTTGCGGTTATCCAGCCCGCGACTTTCTTGAATTTAAAGATTTCATTGAACTTTGCAGAGAAAATGTAGAAAAGATAGCAAGTCATTGTGTGAATGGAATAGCAGCCATTGTGGGTTCTCCTAGGGTAAACCCAGTGGTTGAAGGCAAAGACTTATACAACTCGGCTTACTTTTTAGCCGATGGAAAAGTGCAACATATAACGGATAAAACACTGCTTCCAAATTATGATGTGTTTGATGAATACAGATATTTTGAACCCAATAGACAATTCAATGTGATTGAATACAAAGGCAGTAAAATAGCATTAACCATCTGCGAAGACCTTTGGAACTTGAATGAAAATCCACTTTACATCCAAACTCCCATGGATGAATTGATCAAACAAAATCCTGATTGCATCATCAATATTGCGGCTTCGCCATTTAGTAAAACACAGATACAAACCCGACAAGAAGTGTTGCGTAACAACGCTCTTAAATACCATCTTCCCGTGTTGTATGTGAACCATATAGGTGGACAAACGCACATGATTTTTGATGGTGGTAGCTGTATTACAGATGCAGAGGGCAAGCTGATTGCAGAGGCCAAGTACTTTGAAGAAGACCTATTAGAGTGCGAAATGCGAAATAGAGAATGCGAAGTATTAAATAACATTGTCATCTCGAGCGGAGTCGAGAGAGTTGATTCGAAATTTGAAAACATTGAATCAGCATTGGTGCTTGGCGTAAGAGAGTATTTTCACAAACTAGGATTTACCAAAGCCATTCTTGGGTTATCGGGAGGAATTGATTCTGCATTGGTGCTATACCTTGCTTCAAAAGCTTTAGGTCCTGACAATGTGAAAGCACTTTTATTGCCTTCTGAATTTTCTTCAGACCACTCTATTAGCGATTCTGTAGCACTTGCTAATAACTTAGGTGTTTCTTACGAAACCATCTCTATTGAAAACACATTCAATGCCTTACAAAATACCTTAGCACCTTACTTCAAAGACACGCCCTTTGGTTTGACTGAAGAGAATATGCAATCACGTTCTAGGGGTATTATTTTAATGGCCATGAGCAATAAGTTTGGCTATATTTTACTTAACACCACAAACAAAAGTGAATTGGCCGTGGGCTATGGCACTTTATATGGCGATATGTGTGGAGGCTTATCTGTTATTGGTGATTTATACAAAACAGAAGTGTTTGAACTTTGTAATTATATCAATCGTGAGAAAGAAATAATTCCAAGCAATATATTAATCAAAGAACCATCGGCTGAGCTAAGACCTAATCAAAAAGATTCAGATTCATTACCTGATTATGAAATCTTAGATAAGATATTATTCTTATATGTAGAAGAGCGCAAAGGACCAAAAGAAATTATAGCAGCAGGCTTTGACGAGGCATTGGTAAAACGCATCCTTCGTATGGTAAACATGAATGAATGGAAACGTTGGCAAGCGCCTCCTGTCATTCGTATCTCAAGCAAAGCTTTTGGATATGGAAGAAGGGTTCCTATAGCTGGTAAATACCTTAATTAGGGTTTATTATTTAACCACAGAGGCACAGAGAATATACAACACAGAGTTCGCAAAGGGGATTCGTTAATTGGTTATTGATTGATTCAAAATTTCTATTTGGCTAAAATAATTTTGCTAACACTTTTGTTTAAATCCTCAGTACATACTTGAACGAAATATCCTCCATTATTCAAATCAGATAAATCAATTTGCATTTCGTTTTGCTTATTTGATTGATTAGCAATAAAAACAATTTTGCCCATAATATCAGATACTTCAACACCATTGATATTGGTATTACCGGAATTTATTTTCAAAAATCCATTAGTAGGATTTGGATAAATACTTAAAGGTTGAAAATCGAATTCAGGCATACTTGATTTGAAAATTGGAGAATAATAATAAAATTGTTTGTAAGAATCTTTCCATTGGTCATTAATAAATGATTGAATGGAAATATTTTTCAATTTATTGAAAGGGTTAATTCCATCTCGATATATGCTATAATAAGGCCAAATAATATTTCGGAATTGATAGTCATATTCATATATATTTTTTGTTTCAAGGTCCCAAATATCCAAACTGTCATTCCATTTGCTGTACACATTGCTCATAACATTATTGAATTGGTCGTAGGTATATTCTGTTTTATTCATATTAATATAACTTGGATTAATTCCCATATCTGTTGTTATTGAATGAATAAATTGCAAAAGATTCCCATTAAAATCATAGGTATATGAGTAATTATAAATAGCATTTAAACTTCCGTTAGAAAAAAAATACTTATTGATTGAAATAATATTTCCTCTTGAATCAAATTTATAAACTGAACTATCGGCAATGACAAAATCAGAATTAACCAACTCATAATATGCAATTTTATTATTCTTTCCAGAGTTAAGAGCATAACTATACTCACGGAAGCCATTTAATTCCCAAGCATTATCTGAATTATTCCAAATAGAATCATTTTCTAGAATCATTTTTCCTTCAATATCATATTGATAAGCCTTTTTCAAAGAAGGACCATACAATCCAATTGAATTATTATCATTATATATAGTGCTTAAAATAAATTTTCCTGCTGAATCATAAATATTATTGGTAAAATCAAATGGCATCCAATCATTTATTATAGTGTTCCAATTATAGATTTTATTTGACAAAAGTAAATTATTGCTATTATACTCTCTTTCAATCTTATAATTCTTCGTAAATTTAGAATCTATGTTATTATAGCCTAGCCCCAGTTCAAGGATATTGTTAAATTTATCATCAAACGAGTATTGAGATTTGTTAATGACATTCCATTTATTATTTGATAAATCGAATTGCTGTATATGCATGCTATCAAGTTTCAAGACAACATCCTTTTTATTCAAATTCTGCGAATGTGAGTTGATGATAATTAAATTTAAAATGGCGAAAAGATAAAATTTCAATCCCATGTGATAGATTTTAGGAAGTTAAAACGCAAATAACTCAATTAAATTATTACTAGTAAAATTAAGTCAATAATTAAATAAATAAAGTTGCTAAGTAGCTGTTCAAAACTTACCTTCCAATTGAGGCTGAATCCATGTTATTACATCTATTGCCTCCTGCCTAACTCCTCTATCCTCTAATTCTAGTATTTCTCCACCTTACTCCTAAATATCTTGAGCATTTGGTTTTTGGTATGTTCAGTGAATTTGGAATTGAATATGAGCTTGTATTGTTTGCCCATTTCTATTGAATCATAAATTTTTACTTTGATACTACGTGTGTGAAAAATAGCTATCAATTCGTTTTTGAAAAAAACCATCAATATGCGCGGTGTTTCAGATTGACTGATAAAATCGGGTTCGGTTATAAGATAGGAAACATAATCATTTTCTTCATAGAATTTTTTAAATCCAAATCGATTTAAAAACACTTGAAAAGTATCAATCTTGGCATTCTTTTGGTTTTGTAACAAGATCTTGCTTAACTCCAATTCGGGTATGGAAAGGGCATCAATACAGTCTTTTTCTAAGTATCCATATATCATCACATACACTTGAGAATCGTTTTCAGAGATGCTTTTAGTTGGTGTAAAGTCAATACTGGCAATGGCTAGCACTTTTCCTGCACTGTCTCTTAACTTGGCATTACGATAGATCTGGACATCTTCATACATATTCGCTTTGTTTACCCAAGCTTTTACTGCCACCCTTGCCCAGGAGGCATTCACATCCACAGATTCAAAATTAGTGTTGGGATTGAGTTCTAAAAAGCCTCGTCCACTGACAGCGTCTTTCAAACTACAATGACCGGGATTGCGTTCGGCATTTGCTTTTTGAAAAACAAAAAACAAAGCAAAAAAGAGAAGAAAACTATAATATGAATTTCTATTATTTAGCAAGTTTGTGTTTGATAAACTGAAACACCACAGGCAACAATGATGCCGCAACTATGCCCAATACCACTTTTTCGAAATTGTGCTGTATCCACTCGTTGCTGCCCAAGAAATAGCCAGCCAATGTGATAGAACCAACCCAAAGAATAGCACCCATAATACAAAATGAGATATAACGTGTGTATTGCATGCTACCAATACCTGCCACAAAAGGAGCAAATGTGCGTACAATCGGAACAAAGCGAGCTAAGATGATGGTTTTTGAACCATGTTTTTCATAGAAAGATTCTGTTTTCTCAAGGTATTCTTTCTTGATGGTAAATAGTCCAAAGAGTTTCCCACCCTCACCCTTTTTAGCCAAATAACGTCCAATAAAGTAATTGGTATTATCACCAAGTAAGGCTGCAATAATTAATAATATGATGATGGCAAACACATTCAAATTATTGTTTGCATTACCCGCTAAAACACCTGCAGTAAACAACAAAGAATCACCTGGAAGAAGAGGCAAAACGACCAAACCTGTTTCACAAAACACAATTAAAAACAGCAAGGCATATAGCCACATGCCATGTTCGCTTACAAATTGCTCTAAAAATCCTTTGGTATTGGTAAGTAATTCCTTTAATATTTCTAATAATTCCATGCTATTAATTTTATTTGCAATGTTAATTGATAGCCACTTAGAAAAAAACTAATTTGTTAACAGCATTTTGACAGAACACTTCATCAATATACATACACACCGAAAAGCACGCTATGAAGACGAGATAGCTATTAGAAATGCCTATCATAGGCATACTGATTTACAGTATCCCGTTTCGTTTGGACTCCATCCTTGGTTAATTGATAGGTTTTATAGCCATGAATTGATGAAAGATATTGAGCGGAATATTAAACAAGAAAATGTTTGGGCTATTGGAGAATGCGGACTAGACAAAGCCATACAAACTGACCTTGAGCTTCAAAAAAGCATACTTAAGGCGCATGTAAATTGGGCTGATATGACGGGTAAGCCGCTAGTTATACATTGCGTAAGAGCCTATAATGAATTGGTTCCCTTCATAAAAAATAGCCAAGCCACCTTTTTGCTACATGGTTATAAAGGCAGCGAAGAACAAAGTAAACAATTGTTAAAATATGACAATGTGTTTTTCTCTTTCGGCAAGCGTTTGTTTCAAGCGGATGAGGGTTATATAAAAAGCATCAAAACCATTCCTTTAGAACGCACACTGCTTGAAACGGACAATTCAAACTATACCATAAAAGAAATTTACAAGCAATATGCTTTGTATAAACAGATAGATGAGGGGATGATAAAAAGGCAATTGTACATTACATTCGCAGACATTTTTAAATTAAACTTGACATAAATTATGAAGGAAGTTAAGCCTTGGATGGGCCGCACAGAGTTACTATTAGGCCCTGATAAATTAAGCAAATTGGTTAATTCAAATGTATTGGTGGTAGGCCTTGGCGGTGTGGGTGGTATTGCTGCCGAAATGATTGCACGCAGTGGTGTAGGTAAAATGACCATTGTGGATGCGGACACCGTTGACCCAACCAATAGAAACCGTCAATTGGCTGCGCTAAGCAGCACTGAGCAAAAAATAAAGGCCGAGGTATTAGGCCAAAGATTATTAGACATAAATCCCGATTTAGATTTAACTGTTCTACCAATATATATCAAGGACGATATGACTGAGAGAATTGTAGAAGAAGGCAATTTTGATTATGCCCTTGATTGCATTGACACTTTATCGCCAAAGGTTTATTTTATTAAAGCTTGTTTGGATAGAAATGTACCTATCATTAGCTCAATGGGTGCGGGTTCTAAGGTGGATCCAACTCAATTACGTGTGGCAGATATTAGTGAAAGTTACAATTGTCATTTGGCTAAATATGTGCGTAAATACTTGCACCGATTGGGCATTTATAAAGGCTTAAAAGTGGTTTTCTCACCAGAGGAAGCCAAACCACAATACCAAGTGGTAAGAACACCCAACGACACCAAAAAGAAATCCGTAGTTGGAACCATAAGCTATATGCC
>JBBALJ010000091.1:9825-12162 GCA_040403075.1 Bacteroidia bacterium | reverse complement strand
ACGTGGCCTTGAGCATTATATTCATGCTGGTAGTTTCCCCATTAGCAGTTGGTTATTTGTACCCATTTTCGAAAATTTCTCTACTGAAACTTTAATCGTTTTTGAACGTATGGCTTGGTGGTTCCACATCATCGGTATTTTCTTGTTTATGAATTACCTGCCATTTAGTAAGCATTTCCATGTTATCCTTGCTTTTCCAAATACCTATTACTCAAACTTGAAGGCAAAAGGTAATTTAAACAATATGGCATCAGTTACCCAAGAAGTAAAATTGATGCTTGACCCAAGTGCCCAAGCTCCCGAGGGCTATGAGCCTCCAACTAGTTTTGGGGTAAAAGATGTAACTGACCTTACTTGGAAAAACTTGATGGACGCTTACAGCTGCACCGAGTGTGGTAGATGTACTAGCAATTGCCCACAAAACATAACAGGTAAACTATTGTCGCCACGCAAAATCATGATGGATACGCGAGATAGGCTTGAAGAAGTGGGTAAAAACATAGATGCCAATGGGGGTACTTTTGTGGATGATGGTAAAAACCTTCATAGTTATGTAAGCGAGGCCGAATTGTGGGCTTGTAATACTTGTAATGCCTGCGTTGAAGCATGCCCTATCAACATCAACCCAATGGAAATTATTGTTGAAATGCGCAGATACAAAGTGATGGAGCAATCATCAGCACCTGCCTCATTAAACAATATGTTTAGCAACCTTGAAAACAACCAAGCGCCATGGCAGTTTAGCCCTATGGACAGAGCCAACTGGACACAAGAGGCTTAGTTATTTATTTCTTTTTCATTAGTAATTGGAGGCCAATAGGCATTTGAAGGATGTTGTGTAAACCCCTATGCAGAATTATTCCATTAACCTTTTATGCAGTTAACAAAAGAGCAATTAAATATTATTCAATCCACGGGTGACATTAAGATTAATGCAGTGGCTGGCTCGGGCAAAACCACTACTCTTATTGAATATGCAAAAGCTCGTCCTGCCAATTGTCGCATCTTATATGTGGCTTTTAACAAATCTGTAAAACTTGAAGCAGCCAATAAATTTATGGCAAATGGTTTAAGCAATGTACAAGTAGAAACTGCGCATTCATTGGCCTTTCGTTATGTGGTGATGCAAAGCAATTTCAAGGTTAGGCCACAAGAGTATAAAACACAAGAATTGGTGGGGCTATTAAAGCTCAGGGTAAGGGCAGAAAAGCATGCAGAATACATCATTGCCAATCATATCAATAAACTCGTAGCCTATTTCTGCAATAGCAATAAAAGCAAGGTACAAGAGCTTAATTATTTGGATTTATTAACCGATGAGGCAGCGAAAGATTTTGCACAAAAACATTATGAAACCATTGTACAAAATGCGCGTGAATTATTGGCTAAAATGAACCGTGCTGAAATTGACATCACACACGATTTTTATTTGAAGAAATTTCAATTGCTTAACCCTGCTTTGCCTTACGATTATATTCTGTTTGATGAAGGCCAAGATGCATCATCAGCCATGTTGGATATTTTTTTAAACCAAAGCGCTACCATGGTGATTGTAGGTGATACGCATCAACAAATATATGCATGGCGCTTTGCAGTTAACTCATTAGAAAAGGCTCATTTTAAAACCTACAATCTATCAGAGAGTTTTAGGTTTGGTGAAAACATTGCCTTGCTTGCGAATCAAATTTTAAAATGGAAAAATCACCTGAATAAGCCACTAGAGCTTGCCATTAAAGGTAAAGGACAAAATAAACCTGGAAAAAGCAAGGCCATAATTGCACGTACCAATTTAGGTTTAATATTAAAAGCCATTGAATTTATTACTGAAAACACACGTATAAAACATATTTATTTTGAAGGCAATATCAACTCTTACACCTATGCTGATGATGGTACCTCATTGTATGATGTTTTGAATTTATACAACAACAAACGCAATATGATCAAAGACCCCATGATTAAAGAAATGAGAAACATGGATGAGCTTGAAGATTATATTGACAAAACAGAAGACAAGCAATTGGGTATGATGGTGGAAATGGTGAAAGAATATGAAAATGAAATTTATGATATAATTAAAACCATAAAAAGCAAGCATGTTGAAAATGCTGATAAACACAAAGCAGAGATTATCTTTTCAACTGTGCATAGATGTAAGGGCATGGAGTATGATAGCATTGAATTGGTGAATGATTTTATAACAGAAGACAAGCTTGAAAAGCTAAAAGACAAAAAGCAAACCGATGATGGAATGGAGATAAACATTCCTAAACTAAACGAAGAAGTAAACCTTTTGTATGTAGCTGTAACTCGAACAAAAAACGCTCTCAAAATTCA
>JBBALJ010000091.1:5156-9725 GCA_040403075.1 Bacteroidia bacterium | reverse complement strand
CGGATTTATCACTACAATTTAACCGCACCAAAGGAGCCATTTGGTCAAGGGTGAAAAAACTAGGAATTGATGTGATGTAGGTTAGTTCAAATTATCAGCTAAGTTTTTAGTCGCATAAATTGGTAGAATTTTGATAATGCGCAAATTATTTATTTACAGGTAAATCTATTGTTTTATGAGAGAAATCCAAACCAATATTGATATCAAAATGTAAAAAATCCAAACCAATAAAAAGCAAAAAGCTTACCCAAATTGATAAGCTTTTACATTAAACTAAGTGAAATAAACATTCAATAATTTAACCTCTAAATATTCAAGATCAGCTGTTTAGTCTATGGTAAATTAAATAGATATAAAACAATATCAAATAAAAAAACCTTTCAGAAAACTGAAAGGCTTTAATAGAATTGAAATCGGCTGTAACAGTATTTTTCTCAAAGATTTTTCCACCATATAAATTCCAGTCAATTGTTTAATCTTATACATCTATTTCAGGCGATGCAGAGTAAGGATAAGAGTCTGCATTCAAAAATCCGTCTAAGGGCTTACCAAACTATGCTAACAACCAAATCATCTTCTGGAAACTAAGCCCTTATCACACCTGGCCTAAACTCTTTGGTTATAGGAGCATGATTGGCTGCTTCAATACCCATGCTTATCCATTTACGTGTGTCTGTAGGGTTTATGATGGCATCTACCCAAAGACGCGCTGCTGCATAGTATGGCGAAGTTTGTTTTGTATATCTATCAGTAATCGTTTTAAGCAAATCCGCTTTCTTTTCTTCTGTAATTACCTCACCTTTTGCTTTTAAACTTGCTTCTTCAATTTGTAATAAAACTTTGGCAGCTTGTGCACCACCCATAACTGCGATATTGGCGTTAGGCCATGCAGCAATCAAACGAGGGTCATAGGCTTTGCCACACATGGCATAATTACCCGCACCATAGCTATTGCCCGTGATGATAGTAAACTTAGGCACAACAGAGTTTGCTTGTGCATTCACCAACTTAGCACCATCTTTAATAATGCCACCATGCTCACTTCTGCTGCCAACCATGAATCCTGTAACATCTTGTAAGAACACCAAAGGAATTTTCTTTTGGTTGCAGTTCATAATGAAGTGAGCTGCTTTATCAGCGCTATCACTATATATAACACCACCTATTTGCATTTCAACAGGATTGTCGGAAGCACTTTGTTTAGGTTTTTTAGCTTTTACCACTTGTCGGTTATTGGCTACTATACCCATAGCCCAACCATCTACACGGGCATAGCCACAGGTAATGGTTTTGCCATATAATTCTTTGTATGGGTCGAAGCTATCAGCATCCACAAGTCTTTCAATAATCTCCATCACATCAAAAGGCTTGGCAAAATTAGCTACGGCATCATACACATTGTCCATGCTTTTAGCAGGAGCAACAGGTGCAGCGCGATTGAAACCAGCTTTGTCAAAATCTCCTATTTTGTCCATGATGCGCTTGATTCTATCCAAACAAGCAGCATCGTTTTCAAATTTATAATCCGTCACGCCACTTATTTCGCAATGGGTGCTTGCACCACCTAATGTTTCATTGTCAATATCCTCGCCAATGGCAGCTTTCACAAGGTATGAACCTGCTAAGAAAATAGAGCCTGTTTTATCTACAATCATGGCCTCATCACTCATGATGGGTAGGTAAGCACCACCTGCTACGCAACTGCCCATAACGGCAGCAATTTGGGTAATTCCCATGCTACTCATCACAGCATTGTTGCGGAAAATTCTACCGAAATGTTCTTTGTCAGGGAAGATTTCATCTTGCATAGGCAAATAAACTCCTGCGCTATCAACTAGGTAGATGATAGGTAATTTATTTTCAATGGATATTTCTTGTGCACGTAAGTTCTTTTTACCAGTGATTGGAAACCATGCACCAGCTTTTACAGTGGCATCATTGGCTACCACGATACATTGCTTGCCGCTTACATAGCCCATTACCACAACAACCCCTGCACCTGGGCAACCACCATGCTCTTCGTACATTTCGTAACCTGCCAAAGCAGCTATTTCTATTTGAGGTTTGTCTTTGTCAAGAAGGTAATCAACCCTTTCGCGGGCTAGCATTTTCCCTTTTTCTTTTTGCTTATCAGCAGCTTTTTTGCCACCACCTAAATAAATTTTTTCTAAACGTGTGTTAAGTTCTGTTACTAGTTCTTGCATATTTTTGGTTGACAGTTGATGGTTTTCAGTTGAAGGAAGATTTGTTAAACCTATCAACCAACAACCAATTCACAAAACTATCATACTAAAGGGATTTTCAAAACTTGATTGTTAACTTATGGAAGGGATGTAGGATAGTAGAATGGGCATTGTAAGGGCGAATAAACATTCGCCCAAAAAAATATTGGAGTTTCAAAAAAAACTTTAACTTCATGAAACACAAAAAGCACCTTGCCATTTCAGACAAGATGCTTTTGTGCAATCAACCAAATAAAATACTAAGCTGTTTTGGCTCCTAGCATTAAAAATTCGGTAACCACTATTTCGGTAACATAGCGTTTCACGCCTTCTTTATCGGTGTAGTTGCGGGTGCTTAGTTTGCCTTCAATGGCTACTTCGCTGCCTTTCTTTAAGTATTTTTCAACTATTTCGGCTTGCTTGCCCCATACCACTAAGTTGTGCCATTGGGTTTCTTTCACTTCTTTACCTTTTTCGTCACGGTAGCTATCGTTTGTAGCTATAGAGAATTTTGCTAATTTTTTTCCATTGGTAGTTTCTTTTACTTCTGGATTCATGCCTAAGTTGCCAATAAGGCGAACGCTGTTTTTTAAATTGTTCATACGTGTTTTGTGTTTAAATAATTAATAAAATGTTTAACTTGTTGTCAGCTACCAACCATTCCGTTGATTTGACGATGCAAAGATGTGGTGGCCCCCAAACCCGATTCGTATTTTATCCATTTACTTACGGGTTTAGCCGATTAAATCCGTTTGCAATCGGAAATATTTTTATTATATTGCGCTTATAAAATACAGCTTCACAATGTTTTAAAAGTAAAACAGAAATGTATATTTGAATAATAATTAGAAAAAAATGCTAATAGAAAGAACCAACAATGAAGTGATAATTCGTCTTCCATCTAATGTGGATACTGAGGGTGTACAGCGATTAGTAGATTATTTAATATACAAAGAAGCAACAGCAAACTCAAAAGCAAAGCAATCAGATGTTGACAAACTTTCTAAAGAAATTAAAAAAGGTTGGTGGAAGAAAAATAGTACTAGATTTATTAAATAAAATTCAAGGAGGATGGTTGCTGCTAGTCCAGTAAATTCAGTTGTAAAAGTAGTTGTTGATACCAATATTATTTTCAGTTCACTGTTAAATTCAAATGGTACAATAGGCGATTTGATTTTTAATTCAGAACCATTTATTGAGTTTTATAGTTGCCATTATATGCAATTTGAAATTGATAAACATTGGAAAAAACTATTAAAAATTTCTAAGTTATCTGAAGTACAATTACGAGAATCTCAAATAAAAATTTATTCAAAAATTAGTTTTATAAACGAAGAACTTATTCCTCAAAAAACTTGGGTTAAAGCTAAAGAAATTGCAAGAGAAGTGGATATTGATGATACTGATTTTATAGCACTATCTAAGCACCTTAAAGCCTTTTTATGGACTGGTGATAAGGAACTGTATAATGGTTTAAAGCAAAGGCGCTTTAGAAATGTGTATAATACTTCGGATTTGCTTGCACTGAGGCTAAAACTAACCAAATTTTAAATTGAAATATGCAAACTGACATTATCAAAAAGCTTAGGTTAGATAGTGTAGGAAAAACGCTTTTAGTGAATCTTCCTGATTCTTTATTGCCCATTTTTGATGGTATTTCTTATGATACAAAGCCTTTAAAAAAGAATTTGGGAGCATATGATTATGTGCATGTATTTGCAGATAAACAATCAACTTTAGAGGAACTTGTAAAAAGTGTAGGTCAAGCAGGAAAGTATGATTGTGTGTTTTGGGCAAGTTATCCAAAAGGAACAGGTAAGATTAAGAGCGATATTAAAAGAGAAACGGTTTGGAAAGCCTTTGATTTGATAGGACAAGAAGCAGTAACACAAGTAGCCATTGACGATACTTGGAGTGCGCTTAGAGCAAGACCTTATGACAAAGTAGGAACAAAAAATAATTAGACATGGAAGCAAAAATATGTGCCGAATGTGGCGAAGTAATTAAAGGCCGTGCAGATAAAAAATTTTGTGATGATGCTTGCCGCAGTGCTTACAACAATAAACTCAATAGTGATTCATCTGCCTTGATGAAAAACATCAATAATATATTGCGTAAGAACCGAAGAATTATTGAAGAACTGACTCCTGCCAATGAGGGCAAAACCACTGTGGGCTTAAAGAAGCTACAAGACAAAGGATTTAATTTTAATTATCATACCCATATATACACCACCAAGGCAGGAGCGAATTATATGTTTTGCTATGAGTATGGCTACTTGCCATTAGAAAACGATCTGTATATGTTGGTGAAAAGAAAAGAGGCTTAGGTCTGTGATATTGAACCC
>JBBALJ010000091.1:0-5056 GCA_040403075.1 Bacteroidia bacterium | reverse complement strand
ATAGAATTCACCTATAGTTATTATTATTTTATCCCTTCATGGTAAACTTATCAATAGATTTGGAACATCATTGATTAGATATGCATACCAATTATTCGATGAAGATGTTGGTTATAATAACAACATCAAACAGAAATATGCTTCAACTTTCACTTCAATCCATCAAATGCACAGCGCACAATCCGCATTGCACAACTATTTCGCATAATCCACTATGCACTCATTACCAAGCACTATCCACAAACTACATCGCACAATGCACCGTTAACCTTGCACAGAACTAGTACTTTGGCATCAACATTTGTAGCTTATTCTTCATCACCAAATATTCGGTTCTTTGTTTGTCGCTCATCTGGCTCATCAAGCTGTCTAATAATTCAGTTCTGTAATTGTAGGTATGTTTATAGGCATCACTATAAGGATGACCACCTTCTGATATATTATAAAAAATAGATTTTTTATTTTCTGGTCCGTAAACTGTTGTATCAATTGTATAAAATTCCGGATCTGTTGGGTCAATAGGTCTTTCTTGATAGACTGTATCATAGCTTTCTCTGAAATCTTGATTCACTTGAAGGAAAGAATCTACGATATGTTCAAAGTCGTTAATTTCTTTTTGAAGTGGCGAAACAGGTTTGCTACAAGCAGCTAGGCAAACAAGGGCTATGACAATAACTTTTTTCATGGTTCTACGTTATATGGAAAGTCAAAAATAAGATAAGACACCAAATTTACGCAAACGGCAATAAAATATCTTTTCTTTTTGATAGGTTTGTGTACAATAAATCAAGTATGATGAATAGCAAAGTAAAAAGAATAATCGCAATCAGTTCAATATTGATAATTGGTTTAGTCTCTTTCAAAGGAGGAGAAGCCTATTTTGAAATATCTAAAAACCTCGACTTGTTTGCTTCTGTTTTTCGTGAGATTAATACCTACTACGTAGATGAAATTGATGCAGGTAAACTGACCAAAAAAGCCATTGATGAAATGCTGAATCAGCTTGACCCCTACACCAATTATATCAGCGAAGCGGAGGCTGAAGATTTTAGGGTGCAAATGACCGGGCAATATGGTGGTGTAGGCGCTATGATAGGTATAAAAGGTGATTATGTCATGATTACTGATCCTTACGAAGGTTACCCTGCGCAAAAAGAAGGCTTGATGGCAGGTGATTTAATTGTAGAAATTGAAGGTAAATCAACCAAAGGAAAGAACTCAGGTGATGTAAGCAAAATGCTAAAGGGACAACCGGGCACTAAGGTAAAAATAGTGATTAGAAGAGGCGGCAAAGACATAGAAAAGAACCTTACTCGCGAAGAGATTAAGATGAAAAATGTGCCATACTATGGCATGATTAATAACGAAACAGGTTATATCAAATTGGCTCAGTTTACCAACGATGCAGGCAAAGAAGTGGCTGATGCTTTGGTAGCCTTAAAGAAAAATCCTGGTATCAAAAATGTGATTTTAGATGTACGTGGCAACCCAGGTGGATTGCTGCATGAAGCCATTAATATTGTGAATGTGTTTACGCCCATTGGACAAGAAGTGGTAAGCACCAAAGGTAAAGTGAGTGAGTGGGATAAAACATATAGAACCCTTAACCAACCTGTAGATTTGGAATTGCCTATGGTGGTTCTTACCAGCCGTGGTTCAGCATCTGCCAGTGAAATTGTGAGTGGTGCTTTGCAAGACTTAGACCGCGCAGTGGTGGTAGGTCAAAAGACTTTTGGTAAAGGCTTGGTGCAATCTACACGACCTTTAAACTACAATGCACAGGTAAAGATTACTACCGCTAAATATTATGTTCCTTCTGGAAGATGTATTCAAGCATTGGACTATAGCCACCGCAACGAAGATGGTAGCGTGGGCAATATGCCTGATAGTTTGAAGAAAGAATTTAAAACCAAAAATGGTAGAAAAGTATATGATGGTGGTGGGGTTGATCCAGACATCGTTGTGCCAACAAAAAACTATTCTCAAATAGCACAAAGCCTTATTAGCAAACTTTTGGTATTTGATTTCGCAACCCAATACCGTTATAAAAATGCTAGCATCGCAACTGCTAAAGATTTTAAGATAAGCGAAGCTGACTTTGAAGATTTTAAAAAGTTTATTACCGACAAAGACTATGGCTATACCACATCTACTGAGAAATCATTGGATGAGTTTAAAAAGAAAGCCGAAGAAGAAAAGTACTTTGATGCCGTAAAAGCGCAATATGAAAGCATGAAAAAAGAACTGCAACATGATAAGAAAGCTGATATAGAAAAAAACAAAGAAGAGATAAAACTATTGCTTGAAGAAGAAATTGCCAAACGTTACTACTTCCAAAAAGCGCATTATGAAACTGCTTTCGACCATGATGAAGATATTCTTGAAGCCCTAAAAGTATTGGCAGATAAAAACAAATACGAAAGTATTTTGAAGCCGGTGGCTAAAAAATAAATAGGCCACTATTCATAGAAAATGTCAACAAAAAAAAAAGCCCTACAAAAATTTGCAGGGCTTTATTAATTATGCTTGTGCGGCTACTTCTTTGTTTCGTATGGGCAAATCTGCCAACATATGAAGAAGCTCGCTTAATTTGCTTCTTAATTCGGTTCTAGGTACAATCAAGTCCACAAAACCATGCTCTAATAAAAACTCAGAGCTTTGAAATCCTTTAGGTAAATCTTTACCAATAGTTTCTTTGATAACACGTGGTCCAGCAAAGCCAATCAATGCTTCCGGTTCGGCAATGTTTACATCACCCAACATGGCAAAACTAGCTGTTACACCACCTGTGGTAGGATCGGTTAACAATGAAATATAAGGAACTCCCGCTTGGGCCAAAAGGGCTAATTTAGCAGAGGTTTTAGCCATTTGCATTAAGCTAAAGGCTGCTTCCATCATACGTGCACCACCGCTTTTAGACACTACCATGACAGGAATTTTATGCTCTCTTCCATAGTCTATTGCACGGGCTATTTTTTCGCCCATCACACTACCCATACTACCACCAATAAAACCAAAGTCCATACATGCCACCACCAATTTGATGTCTTCGTCAATATTTCCTACAGCCACTCTCATGGCATCGGTCATACCGCTTTTTTTCTGACTTTCTTCTAGCCTTATTTTGTAGGCCTTGGTATCAGTAAATTTAAGTGGGTCGGTAGGTGTAATGTTTGCAAACAACTCGGTATAGTTTCCATCACCAAAAAGGATTTGGAAATACTCTAAAGAGCCTATTTTATCGTGGTAATTACAACTGCTGCAAACATATTGGTTAGCTGCATGATCCGAGGATAAGATAGCCTTTTTGCATCGTGGACATTTATGCCACAAGCCGTCAGGCACCGATTTCTTTTCGGATGTAGATGTTGTGATTCCCTCTATTTTTCTTTTAAACCAACTCATTTTATTTTATCTATAAATGTGAAAATGTGTGTATGAAAGAATCAATACACACATTCACACATAAATTCATTTACATAGTATTATGCAATTGTTATTGAATTATCCAAATAAACGTCTTGAATAGCGTTTAATAAAGCTACACCATCGTTTATTGGTTTTTGGAATGCTTTGCGGCCAGATATCAAACCTTGACCGCCAGCACGCTTGTTGATTACTGCTGTCATTACTGCTTCCGACATATCGCTAGCACCTTTGCTCTCTCCGCCTGAGTTGATTAAGCCTTGGCGACCCATATAGCAATTAGCTACTTGGTAACGAGCTAAATCAATTGGGTGATTTGACGAAAGTTCAGTATATACTTTATCGTGTGTTTTACCAAAGTTAACAGCAGTGTAACCACCATTGTTAGTAGGCAATTTTTGTTTGATGATATCCGCTTGTATGGTAACACCTAAGTGGTTAGCTTGAGCTGTTAAGTCAGCAGCAGTATGGTAATCAACACCGTCTTTTTTGAAAGCATTGTTACGCAAGTAGCACCATAAAATGGTAGCCATACCCAATTCGTGAGCACGCTCGAAAGCTGCTGCTACTTCTTGGATTTGACGGCCCGACTCCTCAGAACCAAAATAGATGGTTGCACCTACTGCAGTAGCACCTAGGTTCCAAGCCTCGTCCACAGAACCAAACATGATTTGGTCAAATTTGTTAGGATATGATATAAATTCGTTGTGATTGATTTTTACAATGAAAGGTATTTTGTGAGCATATTTGCGTGAGCAAGCTGCCAACACACCATAAGTTGATGCTACAGCATTACAACCACCTTCGATGGCTAATTTAACAATGTTTTCAGGATCAAAAAATGCAGGATTTGGTGCAAATGAAGCACCTGCTGAATGCTCAATTCCTTGATCAACAGGAAGAATTGAAACATAACCTGTATTAGCCAAACGGCCAGTGCCATATAAAGCGCCTAGACTTCTTAATACTTGTGGTGAACGGTTAGTACCTTGAAAAACCCTGTCAATAAAGTCAGGACCAGGTAAGTGTAAACTGCTTTTTGAGATGGTTTTACACTCGTGATTTAATAATGATTCGGCTTTGTCGCCTAAAAGTTCTGCTGTTTTTGAAGTGGCTGAATTCATAATTATAAAAAATTTCGACAAACTTACACTTTTTTGGCAAAGTGAGAAGCTTTTATGAATTTTCTTAGTTTGTAAATAACTGCTTATGTTTGCTTCATGTTGCAGGTAATCAAAATATCAGATCAAAAAGACCTAGAAACCGCATGGGCCATTCGCAAAGTGGTTTTTGTTATAGGACAAAATTGTGCCGAAGAAATTGAGTGGGAGTTTGAAGACGAATCAACCCATTTTTTAGCCCTTTATGATGGTGTAGCTACTGGCACTGCCCGTTGGCGCAAAACAGATAAGGGATACAAATTGGAGCGCTTTGCCGTGCTAGAAGAGTTTAGGAATAAAGGTGTGGCTTCTGCATTGCTAAAAACCGTGATAGCAGATTTGCCAGAAAAGGATAAATTAATATATCTACATGCCCAATTAACCGCTAAAGGTCTATATGCAAAACATGGCTTTACAGAAATAGGCGAGCATTTTTGGGAAGCAGATATTGAGCATGTGAAGATGAAATT
>JBBALJ010000090.1:1455-12199 GCA_040403075.1 Bacteroidia bacterium | reverse complement strand
CAAACAATTGATTAAAAGCACGAGATTTGGTATCATGCCAAGTCGAGATTTATACTAACCTCAATGCCGAATTAATTCTTAAATTGGGCTCCTAATCCAAAGCCTTGAAGCTATCTACCGATATACATAAAATCCTCAAAGAATACTGGGGTCATAGCCAATTTAGGCCCTTGCAAGAGGATATTATCCAATCGGTATTAGCGGGCAAAGATACATTGGCTTTGTTGCCCACAGGTGGTGGCAAGTCTATTTGTTTTCAAGTGCCGGCAATGGCTATGGATGGCCTATGCATAGTGGTTTCTCCGCTTATTGCTTTGATGAAAGACCAAGTGGAAAACCTTAATAACAGAGGGATTAAAGCCAAAGCCATATACAGTGGCATGAACTACCGCGAAATCAGCATTGCCCTCAACAATTGTATTCATGATGATGTTAAATTTCTATACCTATCCCCCGAGCGCTTAAAATCGGAATCGCTGCGGGATAGCCTTAGGTATATGAACATTTGCCTTTTGGCCGTGGACGAAGCGCACTGCATTAGCCAATGGGGTTTTGATTTCAGACCAGAATATAGGCAAATAGCCGAAGTACGAAGTTTTTTAAAAGTGCCTGTCATAGCCCTTACAGCTACTGCCACCAAAGAGGTAGTAGCGGATATACAAAGCCAATTGGGTTTTAAACAGAAAAATGTTTTTCAGAAAAGCTTTGCCAGACACAATCTAAGTTATGTAGTTAAAAGCATTGAAAACAAAGACGAGCAGCTTATTCATATCATCCAAAAAGTAAAAGGCTCTGCTTTGGTATATGCACGCAACAGAAAGAAAACAGAGGAACTAGCTAGCTTTTTGCAATACCATCAAATCAATGCAGATTATTACCATGCAGGTTTGCCCTATGAACATAGGATAAAAAAACAAAACGAGTGGACGCAAAACAAAACGCAAGTAATGGTTTGTACCAATGCCTTTGGAATGGGCATTGACAAGCCCGATTGCAGATTGGTGGTGCATTATCAACCGGCTGAAACCCTTGAAGCATACTACCAAGAGGCTGGCCGTGCAGGCCGTGATGAAAAGAAAGCTTACTGCGTTTTGCTTTTTAATGGGGCTGATGAAATGGAATTGCTGGACAGGATAAACATCAACTTTCCTCCCGAAAAAGAAATCAAAAGGGTGTATCAATCTTTATGCGATTACTTGAGCATACCCACAGGAGCCTTGATTGAAGATAGTTTTGATTTTGACATCCAATCATTTTGCAAGCGTTTCAAACTGCAGGCACATATTACCTACTCATCACTTAAAATATTAGAGCAATGCGGTTTGATATCTTTATCAGATGCTTTTTATGAAGTATCAAAACTGCACCTAATAACAAGTCAAAGAGAATTAGATGCCTTTCAATCGCAGAGTGAAGAATGGGAAGAACTCATAAAAATGTTACTTCGTAGTTATGGGGGTTTGTTTGATAATTACATTGCCATATCTGAGATTAACCTAGGACAAAGGCTTCAAAAAGATACGGATGTTATTCGTAATTTATTACGCAGACTTAATCATTTAGGCATTGCCGAATACATTGAACAAAAGGATTTACCTCAAATTAGTTTTATGAAAACCCGCATCAAAGCAGAGGATATTAATTTGCAATGGGCCTTTTACAAAGAGCGCAAACAGTTATTTACTGAGAAAACAAAGGCTGTGATTCAATATTCAAAAAACTTGAGTTATAGATGCAGAAGCACCATGCTACTTGAGTATTTTAACGAGTTTGGAACGGATGATTGCGGTGTGTGTGATGAGTGCCTTGAAAGAAAAAAACACCAATTACAAAAAGCAGAATTAGATAGCATCACTAAAGAAGTACAAGCTATTTTACAAGAAAAACCCTTTACTTTACAGCAAATTCAGCAAGAGCTGAAACATGTTAAAGACGAGAAATTGGCAATTGGAATAAGGCTTTTGCTTGATAAAAGTAAAATAGCCTATACCCGCAACTTGCAATTAGAGTGGATAGAAAAAAGAAAATAGTTTTTACAGCAACAACCGACCTGAGTTATGACCAAAGAATGCAACGCATTTGCACTTCTATGGCTGCCCATGGCTTTGAGGTAGAGTTGATAGGTAGATTGAGGAGCAAGTCCATTCCCATAGATGAACTTAGCTTTAAACAAAGCCGTATAGAATGTAAATTTGAAAAAGGAATACTTTTCTATTTGGAGTTTAATATTCGTTTGTTTCTAATTCTGCTTAAACACGATGCGGATATAATATCCGCTGTAGATGTAGACACTTTATTGGCTTGCACCTTAGCAGCTAAAATCAAAAACAAAAGCTTGGTTTTTGATGCCCATGAATACTATACAGAATCGCCTGAGATTGTTAATAGACCTATGATTAAATGGATTTGGGAAGCCATTTCAGAGCTATGCATTCCCAAAGCAAAAGCAGCTTATACAGTTGGTCCAATGTTAGCCGAATTGATGGGCAAAAAATATGGTATTCATTTTTCATGTGTTCGAAATGTGCCATTCTCAATCACATATTCAAATCAACAAATTCAGAAATCAAGCGCTCAAAAAATAATCCTATACCAAGGTGCTATGAACCATGGTCGAGGAATTGAAGAAAGTATACTTGCCATGAAACAAGTGAATGCAGAATTGTGGTTAGCTGGAGATGGAGATTTAATGGCAGAACTAAAGCAGTTGGTGAGCGATAATCAACTTAATGAAAAGGTTAAATTTATGGGATATGTAAAGCCCACAGAATTAAAAGCCATTACACAAGAAGCATACATAGGCTTGAATTTATTGCAGCCTATTGGTTTGAGTTATTATTACTCACTGGCCAATAAGTTTTTTGATTATATGCAGCAGGGCATCCCATGCATTTCGGCTAATTTCCCCGAATACCAAGCGATAAACCAAGCATACAATTGCACCCTCTTATCATCTTGTGATGTAGACGAAATTGCCCATTCAATGAATCTATTATTGAATGATGAAGCATTATACAAAACACTCAAACAGAATTGCCTTAAAGCAAAAGAAGATTTTTGTTGGGAGAAAGAAGAACAAAAGCTATTTGAGATTTATCGAAAAACAAATTAGTAGTAGTTCAAATTAACTGAGCACAGCATACTAAGCAATGAAACAATGCACCAAGCACTACTTCCCTCCTTTAGTATCTAACCAAATAAACTCTCCAGAGCTCAATCTAAAAATATCATTGTCTACCGTTAAGGTTTGGTTTTCTCTAAAGCCTTTCATTTGAATGGTTTCGTTCCATGTGCTTATGCTACCCTTTGTTTGATAAGCAATTTTCAAATATTCGGTATTTACACCCTTTGCTGTGCCGCATAATACCACATGAATAGGCTTCTTAATTCTTTTCAATAAGGCCATATCCCTCACTGGACTGTCATCAGCTAATAAAACTATATCGCCATAATCTCGTAATGTACCCATTGACTTATAAACGGCCTCTAAATCATTTTCTGGATCATCTCCCCCTTCGCCCAATTTCCTTACATCTTCAATATCTTTTTTTAGTTTTCTGAAATCCTTGGCATCAAAGGGATGAACGCCACCTGCATTGCCAATGGGCTTTTTAGAGTCCAACACATTATCACCATCATTAAACAAAACATAATACTTAACCCTACCATCCTCGTAGGTTTGCTTGTACCAAACAAGTAATTGCCCTATGTATGGGAACATACTACCCGTCATATCCACCACCAATAGTATTTTTTTCCAATTGGGATTACGTTTAAAAGTATTGAAAATGGTAGAATCTTTTACTTTATATTCACCAGTCAAAAACTTGTCGAATTTCAAAGTAGTTTCTTTGGTTGGCGATTCGTAAGTAACGTATCCCTTTTTATCAAAATGGGCGTATGAGCCCGCTAATTCACCTTTTTCAAATCTACCTTCAGTTTGCAAATAGCTATTCTCGTCATAGCATCTTTCATAACCGCTCTTCAATCCGTCTTTATAAATCTCTTCGCACTTTGTAGAGCAACTAGGGAAAAAGGAAACGCTTGGTCCGTCTAAAACGCCCTTACGATAAGTGTTTGAGTATTCCAAGCAGTCTTGGGCATCGTAGTATTTAATTTCCAAGCCTTCTTTTTCGCCATTTTCGTAATATACTTCATATTTCAAATCTCCATCAGGCCATTGGTACCTCCAAAAACCTTGTTTCATGCCATTTGCCAAGGTTAAGTTTACCGTATCTCCATCCAAAATACTAAATGTTTGGCTAGAAACAGAAATGCTTAGGAGAATGAAACAAAAAAGACTAAGAGATATTTTCTTCAAAAAAAGGTGCTGCATAAAGGCTCGAATTTAATATTAATGTGCAAATTGAAAAATGATGTTATGACAATCATCATTATAAACGAAAAAACAAATGAAAAATTTAGACGTTAATCATGGTATGAATAAAGAACTAATCGAAAAATACATCTCCGAAACCCTTGAGCATAACAAAGCACCTGAAAGCGTTTATCTGTTTGCCAAATCAGCGGGCATCGAGGAAAAAGAATTCTACAATCATTTTGCCAGTCTTGAATCATTGGAAAATAGCATTTTCAGTCAATGGTTTCTAGACACCATGGAAACACAAAAAAACAGCGAACCTTGGCAAGAATACAGCAGCCGAGAAAAAGCCTTGGCTGTTTTTTTCGCCTTTATCGAAAACCTAAAAAACTACCGAAGCTTTGTAAACTTCCTTCACCAAAGGGACAGCAAAATGCTTCCTAAATGGCCTTCTTACCTTAATCAATTGCACAAAGACTTTGTGGATGAACTTAAACCCATTATTCATGAGGGTTTGCAAAGCAAAGAATTGGCAGAACGAAAATATTTAGACGATAAATATGCTGATGGACTTTGGGTAAACTTTGTTTTCACCATCAATTTTTGGTTAAAAGACAATAGCAAAGGATTTGAAAAAACAGATGAAGCCATTGAACGCTCTGTTAATTTAGCTTTTGACTTAATGGGTAAATCAGCATTGGATGCGGCTTTAGACTTTGGCAAATTCTTATTTCAAAATAAATAGTAAACCTCAATTGCAAGGCCACGAACATTCGTATAAAACCATGCATTGAAAAACAAAATGGAACAAACCAGTATTCCAAGTACAAAAGTTGAACGTGCCATGAGACTCGTAAAAACAGGAGCTCAAATTGGTGGAAATTATATAAAACATTATAGCAAAAAGCTTGTAGACCCCAGCAAAACAAGAGACGAATTGCATGAAGACAATGCTGAGGACGTGTATAACGCCTTAAGCGAACTAAAAGGCTCCGCGTTAAAAGTAGCCCAAATGCTGAGCATGGAGAAAAATGTATTGCCTAGGGCTTATGTCAATAAGTTTGCCTTAGCACAATACAGTGCTCCTCCTCTTTCTGGGCCGCTCATCATCCAAACTTTTGTTAAACAATTCGGGAAAACACCACAGCAAATATTTGACACTTTTAAAATGACCTCAACCAATGCAGCCAGCATTGGACAGGTGCATGAAGCCACATTGAATGGAAAGAAATTGGCTGTTAAAATTCAATACCCAGGTGTAGCTGAAAGCATTAAAAGCGATTTGACTATGGTGAAGCCTATTGCATTTCGATTGATTGGATTAAGCGAAAAGGAATTTGAAAAATACATCAAAGAAGTGGAGAATAAGTTAATCGAAGAAACGGATTATACCCTTGAACTTAAGCGCAGCGAAGAGATATCAAAGCTTTGTGCCCATATACCCAATATTGTATTTAGTCATTACTATCCTGAGTATTCTTCAAGCAAGGTTTTGGTGATGGATTGGTTAGAAGGTAAGCACTTGGATGAATTTTTAAAAACAAATCCAAGTCAAGAAATTAGGAACAAAATTGGCCAAGCCATGTGGGATTTTTATGACCTACAAGTGCACCAACATAGGGCGGTGCATGCAGACCCACACCCTGGAAATTTCTTGATGTATGAAGATGGTAAACTGGGTATTATTGATTTTGGATGTGTTAAAGAAATTCCTGAGGATTTCTATAATCACTATTTTGCTCTGCTTGTACCTCAAATCATAAACGATATCGAAAGTGTTAAGCGAATTATGATACAACAGCAAATTGTAAACAATAATGATGATAAGGCCACCCAAGAGAAAATTACAGATGCCTTCCTTCGAATGACAAACTTGTTAAGAAAACCCTTCGAAGAAGATATTTTCGACTTTGGTGACAATGCTTACATTGATAGTATTTATCAATTAGGAGAAGAGGTAACCAACATGAAAGAACTACGCGAAAGCAAAGAAGGACGTGGCTCTCAGCATGCATTATACATTAACAGAACTTACTTTGGGCTATATTCCATTTTAAACGTACTTCAAGCCCAAGTTAAAACAGGAGTTCGTGATTGGAAAGCCCCACTCATTGCATTTCACTTGAACAAATCATAATCCATCTATAAAAACTCAAAGAGCCGAATCCTTAATAGAATTCGCCTCTTTGAGTTTTAAATAAATCTAAACACTACTTGATGGTTTTTACAAACTCTGCCGCTTTTTTATTGCCCTGTTCAAGTATCAATATTTTTTCGAAATAGGTTTTACAATTTCTTTCTTCGCCTTTTGCACTGTTTTTGTAGCAATACGAACCTAAATAATCATAAGCCTGAACGATATTGTTCTTTTGCTTTTCAGCTACAGCAGGATCGTTAATATTTATCAAACTTAAATATTTTTCAAAACAGAATTTACCAATGGTATCGTTTAAAGCAGTATTAATCGAAGCTTGACTCATACCTCTGTAATAGTATGCATCCGCATAGTTTGGAGATTTAGTATTCACGATTGAAAAGGCAGAATCAGCCGAAACAAATTTCTTTCCGAAATAATAGGCTTTACCTAATAAGAAATAATCTGCTACTGTTACTTTTTTTGAAGATGCAATAAAGATTTGTAAGTTATTGGCAGCTTCATCAAAACGTTTCATTTTGTTGTAAACCTTAGCTAATTCTTGATACATCTCCACCTTATCAGCATCCAAAGACAATACTTTTTTGAAATTATTGATAGCCAATGTATCATAACCTTTAAATTTAGATTGTAACTTACCCATGTACTCATAATCACTGGTTAATATCTTTTTCTCATCTACTTTGCTCATGAAGTATTCTAAAGCAGTCAAACCAGTTCTGCATTTGCTAGTATCATTTTTTAAACCACCCACTTCATAGTAAGAGTATGCCAACATTCTGTATAAAAACAAATTGCTTTTATCTGTTTTTTGCAATTCCTCAATTTGAACAAGGGCTTCATCATATTCTTTTGCACGGAACAAGATTTGAGCAAATCTCAATCTATTGGCAAAACTTGCTTCAGAATTCAATAAATAAGATTTATAGGTTTCTTTAGCTTTTTCGAACTTACGTTGTTGGTAGTACAATTCAGCTTGCAATTTCAAGGCAGGTGCATAGTTAGGGTCAATTGACAAAGCACGATTCAAATCTTTTTGAGCGGCTTCAATGTTTCTTACTTTCACCCAAATATTAGCCACACGAGCATATGCTTTTGGGTTTGTTTTTTGCAAATCAATAGCACGTTCGTAATTGTTAGCTGCCTCTCCTCCATTGTTAATCTCAAGGAAAACGTCACCCATAGTTACCAACACATCATAGTTTGATTTATCAACCTCAAGTGCATTTCGCATGAGGGCTTCTGCATCGGCTACCAATTTATTCTCGCTAGCAATCATGTTTTCAGCTACCCACACCATGGCTTTTACATCATTGTATGTACCATTACGTTGTTTACTAAAAGACAGCGCTTTGTCAAACTTAACTTTAGCATCCGTTACCTTATTCTCTTCCATCAACAATCCTCCTAGACCTGCATAACAAGCAGGATTATTAAGGTCATTTTTCACACCAGTATTATAAGCCCATAAAGCAGAATCAGGTTTAAATAAACTTCCATAAATCTGCCCTAGGTAGTAATAATTTTCACCTTTGTTTGGCTCTTTGGTTATTACTTGAAGCAAGATATTTCTTGCTGTTTCATATTTATCAAAATCCTCAGCTTTCAAAGCCTCTTCCAAAGTTTGGGCTTTTGCAGACATTAAACTGGCTATTGTGATGATAGCTAAAATGTACTTTTTCATTTTTATTATTTCTTGTTTAGAATTTAATTATCAATTTTTTATTCAATCTCCTTATCATTCAACTGAATAATTCTGATAGGCGACTTAGCTGGAATCAATCCTGATTTTTGAATGATTCTTTGTCCTTGGTCTCCTGCTACAAAGCTTGCAAAGCCTGTGCCAAGTCCTGTATGGGCTTCTCTGCTTACCATATAAATGTTACGCAAAAAAGGATATATCTTCAATGCCATATTGGCTTGTATGGGCTTAAACGTAACCAACTTATCAAAATAATCAGGCTTTGGATCTGGCAACACATCAGCTACCTTTATTTTCTTTAAAAAAGCATTTGCATCGCTGCTATTGGTGTCGCTAATCCAACTTACTCCGATGATACCAATGGCATTTTTGTTATTTTCAACATACTCTATTACCTCTTTACTTGAATTTAATGCAAAACAGTTTTTACCCAATTCCCCACCCCTAAGCAATGAGTCTTTTAAATATCTTCTCGCACCTGATGAAGGATTGTCAAAAACCACTCTCATTTCACCCAAAGCGTTTTTAGCATTCATTTCTTTCCAAGTCTTGGTTTTACCCGAAACAATATCTTTGATTTGTTGTGGATTAAATAAGGTATCCGTATTTGAATTATTAACGATAACAGCCAATGCATCGGTTGCCATTTTTATGGTTCTTGATTTGTATTTTCCTTGCTCAAGAACACTATCTTCCTTGGGGGTTAGTTGACGTGTAACAATGGCCATTCTTGCACTATCATTCAACATATAATTGATAGCATCTTGCTCACCCATGTATTTAAAAGTGATATCAGCTTTCGCATAAATCCCTTCAAAAACCAACTCTTCACTTTCAACAATTGGCTTCAAACTTTCATCAACCGAAATGGTTATTTTACCACTGGTTGTAGTATCTAACTCGGCTTTAGTGCCAGTATTTTGAGAACACGAAAACAGCAATGCCATAAAGGTACATGCAAAAGCAATATTCAAATTTCTCATAAAGTGTTTTGGGTTAACGGGCTGCAAATTAAACTAAGATTTAGCAAACAAACGATAGGCTCTAAAAATTCCGTACATGATAAATAATATACAGAAAATCAAATCCATAGGTGGGCTTACCTTGAATGGAAACTGAAAGAAATAGATTCCCAAACCTGCCAGAATGTAAAATACAGACATAATCAAGCCAAAGTATTTGGTAGTTTGATTAATCTGGTTTTGTCGTCTCTCTCTTATTTCGTCAATGTTCATGGCTAAAAAAATAGCTGTAACCCTTCGATTACAGCTATCCTTATATTAATAATTGTTATTAGTTCAATCTAAATGAAATTGGCAAAGTATATTTAACTGTAACCTCTTTACCATTTTGCTTACCAGGCTTCCATCCTGGCATCGATTTTACAACACGAGCAGCTTCTTCATCACAACCCCAACCTAATTTTTTGCCCACTTGTTCAATCTGAGTAATCTTTCCATCTGTACCTACCACAAAGGTTAGAATTACTTTACCTTCAATTCCGCTTTCGCGCGCTAGAGGTGGATAGTTGATGTTTTTACCTAAATACTCTCTCATTGCTTCTTCTCCTCCTGGGAACTCAGGCATTTGCTCTGCGAAAGTTAAGATTTCAGGACCAACCTCTCCAGTACCTGCATCTTCACTTAAACTTGGATCAACACCATTAGGATCACCTTCTTCAGTTTTTGTACCCGCATCTACCACTTTCAAATCTTCTTGAGTTGGAGGTGGCTCATCTGGAACTTCCTCATCAGGCTTAATTTCTGGAGGAGTAAACTTAACCGTACTTTTTAGCGGTGGAGGTGGCTCCGTTGGAGGTGGAGGTGGCTCGTTTTTGTCAATTGGAGGTGGCTCTTCTAGTTTGGTAATATCATCTACCACAACAACCTTTTCTTTAGGTAAGTTTGCTTTGATAATATTAACGATTACTGGAGCTGCAATACTTAGGGTGAAAAATACGATGGCTAAAATGATACCTTTAATGGTGTAATCACTGCTTTTTTTACGAAGCACAAACGCACCATACTCTTGGTTTCTGCCTTCAAAAACCATTTCAACCCATCTAGCGTTAAATATATTTAATTTTGCTGCCATGGTTAGTTACTTGCTGGTTTAGTGGCGTTAGCCATGGTTATCAATTCATTTTCCTTTTCTGTAATGTCTACGATCGCATAGCGACCAATATTACATATTAGCATTTCGTCCAAAATATCAACCAAGTTTTTGTATGTAGCGTTTTTATCTGCTTTGATAACAACTATCAAACCATCCTTGAAACCTTTAATGGCTGCAATGTGCTGCTTCATTTCATCTTCCTTGATTTTGTTTTTTTGGAACATGTCTTTATAAATAGGAATTGAGTCAACTCCTATAGGATTGCGTTTACGGTTTTCTTGCAACAGCATGGGACGAACACCATTTGTGTTATCGTAATCTGTAATTAAGGGTGTTTCTGGATCACCCGTAACAGCATTCACAAAATAGTACACAATTTTATTATTACCGGTCAGTAAAAGCGTAACAGCTTGCGAAGCTTTTACCTTTGTTTGATCGATTTCATTGGGTT
>JBBALJ010000090.1:0-1355 GCA_040403075.1 Bacteroidia bacterium | reverse complement strand
AAAAGCGTAACAGCTTGCGAAGCTTTTACCTTTGTTTGATCGATTTCATTGGGTTCTTTCACCGGCATGTTGATTTCCATCGTTTTGGGCTTGTTCATGCTGGTAGTCAACATAAAAAAGGTAATTAACAAGAAGCCTAAATCAACCATGGGAGTAAAATCCACACGAGTCGACATTTTTTTGCCTCTTTTCTTACCGCCTTTTTTATGGCCACCACCACCGCCCGATTCTATTTCTGCCATGTTTTATCTTTATTAATTTAATCTATCAAACTTCATCTTTTATATCCCGAGCTTGAAGAAGGATATTGATAAGCGAACTTATCTATTATTGCATAGGTGGCGCTGATTCAGCACTAGTAATAAAGTTAAAACGGTTAACTTTTTTATCCTGCAATGTTTTGATTACTTGTGCTACGGTAGGGTAGGTAGAATTACCATCTCCTTTAATAGCCACACGTACATTGTTGTTTGTAAGACGTGCTTGCCAAACCCAATCAGCCAATTCGTTATTCAAAGAGTCAGTTGGAATACCCGCTTGTTTAATTTGTGTGCGTTCATCCGGTTTTAGAGATAAAAACCCTTGTAATTCTTTAAATGGCATACCGAAACTTGATAATCTTGAAAAAGCTTCGATTTGTTGTGGAGTGAAAGTAATGGTGTATTTCTCTCCCATTTTTTGAATTAATTTCTCTTTGTATTGTTTGCCCTCCATATCAAAAAACACCCTACCATCTTGAGCAATGGTTATGTTCATGATATCTACATCGGGCAAAGGAATTTGCGAAATAGATGATGGCGTTACGACCTGCACAGGCTCATCGGGTTTGAATTGAGTAGCCAACATGAAGAACGTTAGCAATAAGAATGCTACATCCGTCATGGCCGTCATATCAACCGTTGTGCTTTTGCGTGGAACTTTAACTTTTGCCATTTATTTTAATTTGTTGATTTGTGATTTATCGATTTAATAATAGTTTAGCTATTTTGAAAATTAGCCAAATTCAAATTAAAAAATTATCTTTTTGTTTGAGCAGCAAAATTTTGAACAATGGTAAAACCAGCTTCGTCAATTGTATAAGTAATCTTATCAATTTTAGTAGTAAACACATTGTACATGATAATAGCTACTGCAGAGTTAGCAATACCTAAAGCCGTATTGATAAGTGCCTCAGAGATACCATTTGCAAGAGCAGTACTATCAGGAGCACCCGCAGCACCTAAAGCCGAGAATGCACGAATCATACCTAATACCGTTCCCAATAGAGCGATCAAAGTAGATACCGAAGCCATAGTAGCAATAATTACAAGATTTTTTTCAAGCATTGGCAATTCTAAAGAAACTGATTCTTCAAG
>JBBALJ010000089.1:0-12236 GCA_040403075.1 Bacteroidia bacterium | reverse complement strand
GCACTTCTTGTTCCTTTTTTCCATAAAATATTTCCATCATTCCAAACTGCTTATCTGTAACGCACATAATACCTATATGCCCCTTGCTAGGTAGTTTATCTTTGGTGCGCTTAATATGAACTTCTGCATTTTCGCGGCTTGCACAATGCCGCAAGTAAATACTAAACTGAAACATAGTAAATCCATCTTGCATAATCTCTTTTCTAAATTTAGACGCAATCTTTCGCTCTTCCGAAGTTTCGGTTGGCAAATCGAAAAATATCAATACCCACATAATTCTATATTCGTTTAAGCGGTTCACTCTTTTAGTTGTTAGTTGATGGTTGTCAGTTTTTAGGATTTAATTCATAGTTACAATTCATCATTCAAAACATCCCCCTAACCCCCTTCTCTATCGCTATAGCCAATTCACAAGGGGGAATAAATACACTGCTATATCAACATCAATAGAAAACAAAGCCTTCTTTTTCATTTTTTGCATTCCCAATATCCTCTTGCCTTGTGCCAATATCCTATTACAGTTCTGGGTACAAAATGCGTTTACTTTCTCCCATATAACACTTTGCTAGGCTTGCAGTGGTTCTTTGCAAACCCACCATCAAAGGACTTCTTTGTTTGTCTATGTTAATTTCAACAGCTGGCAAGGCTAGTATTTTGGTTTTGATGTCTTTGTTTAAGTCTTGCTCATTGGGGTAATTTTTTACCAAATCAAAAACTACATCATCGGCATAGGCCCTATAGGGCTCCATGATATCATCTGCCAAACAATAAGCATTGTATTTATTGCGATGATGGATACCCAAAGTGGGTAAAAGTCCGCTTGCTACCAAGCCACGGGCAACACTGGCCCTTATAATGGCATAGGCATAGTTTAATAAATTATTCGGGTATGCTCCTTCCCTATCGCGTATAAACAAATTTGATTGTGGCGCTAATAAGGGTGTAAGGCTTTTCCAATAAAAGGCGGCTGCTCTTCCCTCCAAGTTCAGGGTATCACCGCTATTCACATCGTTTGCCCATTGTAGCATAGCGGCATTTTCAAAACCATATTTTTGTAATACATAAGCTTGATTGCGTATTTTGGTTTTTACGGTTTGTTGCCAAAGCTGTTTCTTTAAAGGTTGGCTTGCCTCAATTTGGTATTTGAATCGCTCGGTTTGCAAGGTATTGGAATCTAAAGGAAGTTGTAATGAAATGGGATGATGGCTTTCGTTACATACAATAAATGCAATATTAAAGTGAGCTGTTTTCTGAAGCACAGCATGGCTCATGGTTATCTGATTATGGTCTAGTATAAGTATGCCAATGTCTTCCAAAGGAATGGTGTTTCCTACCAATTTATCCATGCCTTGTGCATGGGGTACATTCAAAACCAGTTGCTCATTTCTTACACTAAGATGCAAAGGATTGCCTACATAAATGGTTCGCTTTATCATGGTTTCATAGTTTGTTAACCATGAGCAGTTTGCATAAATCATGCCATGGAAGTTCATAAAAATTTATAGCAAAGCAAGCCTCTGACCAAATTCAAGCATATTGACCTAAAATGATAAAACTTGACTCAGAATAAGAAGACTTTTGGTTAAGGAATGATGTATGGATACTCCATAGATGAATCATAGATAAAGCATAGATAGTGTATGAAGAGTGTATGAAAAAGGATATGAATGCATGAAATCACCCCAAACCCAAAAACTGCAAATCATAAATCTGGGCAGCAACTATTTTCAAGCATACGAGATATACACCAAAAATCAACATGCTTTGAAGTGTCTAATTTATTCTTCACTTTTACCAAAAATATTCAATCAAAGTCATGCCCAAAATATTAATTATTGATGATGAGAAAGCCATTCGCAATACCTTAAGAGAAATCTTAGAGTACGAAAGCTACGAGGTAGATGAAGCCAGCAATGGTGCCGAAGGCCTAGAAAAGCTTGCTAATGATGATTACGAAGCGGTGCTTTGCGATGTTAAAATGCCTAAGATGGATGGCATCGAAGTGCTTACCAAAGCCAAAGAAATAGACGATGACATTCCTTTTATTATGATATCAGGCAATGGCACTATCGAAACAGCTGTAGAGGCCACCAAAAAAGGAGCCTATGATTTTATATCTAAGCCACCTGATTTGAATAGGATGTTGCTTACCATTCGCAATGCCATCGACAAAAAATCTTTGACAGTTGAAACCAAAGTTCTTCGCAGAAAAGTTACCAAAACTCGCGAAATCATTGGTGAAAGCCCTGCTATTCAAAACATCATGAATACCATTGATAAAGTAGCTCCTACGGATGCTAGGGTATTGATTACAGGTGAAAACGGAACTGGAAAAGAGTTGGTAGCTCGTTGGGTGCATGAGAAAAGTAACCGTGCCAAAAATGCATTGGTTGAGGTGAATTGTGCGGCTATTCCTTCTGAATTAATCGAAAGCGAATTGTTTGGTCACGAGAAAGGTGCTTTTACTTCTGCAATCAAACAACGTATTGGTAAATTTGAACAAGCCAATGGAGGAACCTTGTTTTTGGATGAAGTGGGTGATATGAGTTTAGCTGCCCAAGCCAAGGTTTTAAGGGCATTGCAAGAAAACAAAATTACACGCGTGGGTGGAGACAAAGACATTGACGTGAATGTGCGTGTGATTGCTGCAACCAACAAGGACCTAATGCGTGAAATTGAAAAGGGAAATTTCCGTATGGACTTATACCACAGGTTTAGTGTGATATTAATCCATGTGCCTTCACTAAACGAACGTAAAGATGATGTGCCTTTATTGGCTGAAAAATTCATCAAAGAGATTTGTGAAGACAATGGCATTCCTAAACGTTCTTTCTTACCACAGGCTTTAGATGAGTTGAAAAAACTGAACTTTAGTGGTAATATTCGTGAATTACATAACATCGTTGAGCGTTTGGTGATATTAGGCCAAGCTCGCATTACGGTGGAAGATGTGCAGAAATATGCTAGCCCTGTGAGTGTGCATGAAGAAGAAAAATCAATCTATGAGCGCTTCTCAACTTTGCAAGATTTTAAAGAATATGTAGAGCGTATTTTCATTGAAGAAAAACTTCGCAAAAACGGATGGAATGTGGCAAAAACAGCCCTTGAAGTAGATATTCAAAGGAGTCATCTTTACAATAAAATAGAGAAATACAACCTTAAAAGAGGTGGTGAGGTGAGTGAGATGTAATAATGATTTGAGTTTATGTAGATGTGAGGATTGATTCCTAATTTCATTCTCACATTTACATCATCTTACATTCACAAATTGATATGAATCCAATAGAAGCAGCAGCAGATTTGCTAAGACAAGGTGAATTGGTGGCTATACCCACTGAAACGGTGTATGGCCTTGCTGCGAATGCCTTTAATGAAGAGGCTGTATTGAATATATACAAAACCAAAAACCGCCCACATTTCAACCCTTTAATCATTCATTCCAATTCAGTTGAACGTTTTACTGAATGGGGCATTTATCTGCCTACATTGGCATTAAAACTAGCTGCTGACTTTTCCCCAGGGCCAATTACCTTTGTTGTGCCTAGCTCCAACAAGGTGCCAGATTTGGTAACTGCGGGGCATGATTCAGTAGCCATTAGAATTCCTAATCACCCACTAACACTTGAGTTGTTGGCCTTGCTTGATTTTCCTTTGGCAGCGCCTAGCGCCAATCCAAGCACTTTTGTAAGTCCCACATCTGCTGCCCATGTTAAACAACAATTGGGCGACAAAATCAAATGCATATTGGATGGTGGAGAATGCCAAGTAGGCATTGAATCTACCATTGTTTCATTTCTTGAAAATACGCCAAGAATATTGCGGTATGGAGGTTTGGCAAAAGAACAAATTGAAGCTAGCTTAGGTATAAAAGTAAATGTACCTCAAGTGAGCGGAGATACCAGCAAAATCTTAGCCCCAGGCATGATGGAAAGGCATTATGCTCCTAATAAAAAATTGATCATTTGCGATGATATTGAGAAGGAATTATTGAATCACCAAGGCCTTTCATTGGGCAGTATTTCGTTCTCTAAAAAATTTGAAAGAATAGATCGTAAAAACCAATTTATTTTATCTCCAAATGGAAGCCTAGATGAGGCAGCAAGACATTTGTTTTCGGCCTTAAGAAGTTTGAATGATTTAGATGTAGATATCATATTGGCCGAGAAATTCCCTGATGAAGGTTTGGGTATTGCCATCAACGACCGTTTGAGAAGGGCTTCGGTGCAATAAACCATCAAACTATTTAAATCTGATTCACTGAAATAAGAATTATTTTCAGCATGAAATTACGATTAAGAAAATATTTACACATATTCGCCTCCATAAAACCAAAAACCTATGGCCACAATTAAGCCTTTTGCAGCCCTTCGCCCAAGCAGAGACAAAGCTGGAGTAGTTTCTTCACCTAGTTATGACAGTGCCTCCCGCGAATTGTCAACTAGTGAAATAATGAAAAATCCATTTAGTTATTTGCATGTAGTAAAGCCATATTTACATTTTAAAGGCGAAAAGAAAAACCCTGAAAAGCACTTCCCATTGGGTTTAGAATACCTACAAAAATTTAAGAACGAAGGCATCTTAATCAAAGACAAAAAGCCTGTTTTCTATATATATCGTTTGATTAAAGGAAGTACCGCCTACACGGGTTTAATTGCTGCCGCTTCGGTGGATGATTACAATAACAATGTGATTTTGAAACATGAAAACACATTGACCGAAAAGCAAAACGAATTGGCTGAACATATTTCCTATTTCAATGGCTTGGGTAACCCAGTGTTATTAACCTACCCTGACAACCATTTAATAGAAAACATTATCAATAAAACCATCAACAGCGCGGCACCTGAATACAATTTCTTAAGTTCCGACCAATTGAAGCATAACCTATGGGTGGTTCATCATGACGAAGATATTGTGGCCATTGAAAATGAGTTTAAGAACATTGAAAAAATTTACATTGCCGATGGACACCACCGCTCTGCAGGCTCAGCCGCTTATTGCCAAAAAATGCGCGAAAAGAATCCTGATGGTGATGATTCTGAATTGTATAATTACTTTCCTGTTTGTTTAATTCCTTTTAACAAATTACATATATTTGAATACCACCGTCTGGTAAATGATGAAGCCACTGTGGATGCTGCTAATTTCCTAGAGCGTGTGGGCGAATATTTTGATGTGGTTAGAAGCGGGCATATTCCAGTGCAACCTTTAAACAAAGCTGAGTTTGGCCTTTATTTCAACAATGATGCTTATCTCATAAAACTAAAACCAGAGTTATACAACAGTTTACATGGTTCATTAGATAAGCTTGATGTGAGTATTGTTGAAGAATTTCTTTTAAAAAGAATTTTCAATATTAATGATAGCAAAACAGATAAACGTTTGTCATTCTTAGATGGTAGTAAAGGTATTTTAACACTTCAAAACACCATAGATGCAGGAGAATACAATTTGGCAATTACCCTCTACCCTACTTCGATTGAAGAGGTGAAACAAATTGCTGAAGAGAATTTAATCATGCCTCCAAAATCAACTTGGATTGAACCCAAAATCAGAACAGGTTTGGTTATATACGAGACGGTTTAAGGTCTTTCTATTCGAAAGTATACTTTGTTGTTTAGCTTTTCTACTGTTAGTCTTTCCTTGATATATTTATAATCAACCTTGCTAGTTTTGTAGTAATCAATTCCGTAAGAATAATCGTCAATAAATGTAACATAGTAGAATGTATCTTTTTGACTTATGGAAGTATCACTTGTCCAATACTCTAGTTTCTCAGCATTTATTTGATTCCCTTCTTGCAATATTTTTCGAATTAGTTTTAGTTTGTCCTTATCAGAAACGGTTAATTCTAATTCTTGAGAAAAATATTCCCAACTATCTGTTTTATTAGAATTTATTTCAAAATCGTCATCCAAAATAAATCCATGTGGTTTTAGCAACTCATTTACATCATCTTTTGTAATGAAGGAATCTTTTAGTCCAATATAGAAGAAATATAAAATTATTAATCCAACTGTAAAATTAGGTAGAATTACACTTAAGGTTTTTAATTTGAATTTATTAGGAATCCAATAGAATAGATAAATTATTCCAGCAATTAATATTATAGCGGCTAAAAAGACTACAATGATCAAATCAAAAAAATCAAAAATCAATATCATCAAACAGTCTTTCTCTCTTTAATAAAATATAACAAACAGCCTGTTACAATGATACCCAATGCACCTAAAATGAATTGGCTGCTGCTGCTAAAAAACACAAAAAGCCATACCATAATACCCAAGATAGCAGGTATTGGGAATAGAGGCATTCTGTAAGGCAAGCGCAATTTCTTGCTTTTATAATGCAAGGCAATAACCCCTGCGGATTGGCTAATGAATTGAACCAAAATACGCATGATGATGATGGCTGTTATGATGTCTTTGAGTTTAAACAAAAGGCTAAAACCGAATGCCAAACCACCCAAAGCTAACAAGGATACATAAGGAAAATGTTTAGTTGGATGCAGCTTAGCAAATACCTTAAAGAAATTTCCATCTTTAGCTGCCGCATAAGGCACCCTAGAATATCCCAACATAACTGCAAATAAAGATGACAAGGCAATGAATAGCACCAAGCCTGTAGCCACTTGAGCAGTTGTATGTCCATATAGCTTCTCAAAAAAAGTACTTACAATAAACTCGGAGTGCTGCGCTTCTTGCCAAGGTATTACACCCAATATTCCAATTTGCATGCTTATGTATAATGCGGCTATGCCAGCAATCGAAATAAAAATACTCTTAGGTATGTTTCTTTGAGGATTCACAATTTCAGCGCCCAAATGACAGACATTGTAATAACCTAAATAAGAATAAATACTCTTAACAGAAGCTTGACCCAATGCAACAAAAAACAAAGGCGTAAAATCAAAGGCATTCTCAGGATAAGTAAAAGCCAATTGCGCGTCAAAATGAGTGAATGCGGAAATGATTAACCACAAAATAGTGGATGCCACCACCGCCCACATAATGACAGATAGTTTGCCAATGGCTTGAATGTTTCTGTAAAGTAAGATGACTAAGAAAATTACCAAAGTTCCTGAAACTATTTTTTGTTCAATAGCAGTTAATGGAACCAAGAAAGATAGGTATTGCGCAAATCCTATTGCACCCGATGCCACCACCAATGGGGCTTGAATACTGGTTTGCCAAACAAAAAGAAAAGACATTAAACGTCCATATTTCTTGCCAAAAAGTTTTTGAAGGAAAACATATGAGCCTCCTGCTTGTGGCCATTTGGCGCCTAGTTCAGCCCAAACAAACGCATCCATAAAAGACAAGAAGGCACCGAGCAACCAAGCTAAAATGCATTGTGGTCCACCCATGGTTTGAATGATAAAGGGTATGGTAACAAAGGGGCCAATGCCCACCATGTCTATCATATTAAGCGAAGTGGCTTGAGAAAGCGATAATCCCCTAACGAGTTTATTCATAAAACAAGAATAAGGTATTTAGATGTATATACAAATAACAAGACTAGTTTAATACTATTTGCAAAGGGATTAGGGTTAAGGCAATAGGGAATAGTATAATTGCCAATGTATATTCAACCAAAATTATTTCGAAATTTTGGCATTCCGAATTTCGCATTAACTATTCTTCAACATAATTCGTTCTATATATCTTCACTCCTAGTATGAAATATGAAATCATCAAAGGACCAAAAATCAATCCTGGAAGTCCGAACAATTGCAACCCTATGATGACACCAAAAACGGTGATAAGTGGATGCACATCTGCAAACTTTTTCTGAATAACAAACCTCATTACATTATCAATGTTACCAATAACTACAATACCGTAAACCAATGTTGCTATGCCTTGCCATTGTTTGCCAAGACTCAACATCAATATGCCTATTGGTATATAAACCAGTGCGGAACCAATGAATGGAACGAAGGATAAAAAACCACACATAAAACCCCAGAATAGGGCTTCTTCCACCCCAAATAAATAAAAACCAATGATTGCTGCAGCTGATTGAATGAGTGCCAACAGAGGGGAACCAATTACATTTGACATAGTCATTGATTCTAATTCCTTAATAAATTTAGCTGTATTTTCAGTTCCTAACGGCAAATATTTTTCTATCCATTCTGGAATTTCTTTATAATAGAAAAGCATGTAAAACAAAAGGAAATAGCAGATAAGCACTTGTGCCAAAATATTAAACACCTTTCCCAACAAATCGGGAATTAGATTACCTGCTTTTGATTTTAAAACATTGATGGTATCGTCTGAAAGGATATCATAACCCGTAAGTGCATTCACTTTTTCGTCAATTAGGTGAATGATATTGAGTATTGATTCTGGACTATTGAAGGCTGCACTAATTTTTGAATACAATAAAAATGAGAGCAGAAAAACAGGTACAGTAATGGCTAAAAATGAAACAATAATGATAAACATAACTGCCATAGACTTTCGCCATTTGTGCTTCTCAGTAAGAAAGGCCATGCTCTTATAAAAAAGCATATAGAAAATTACTGCACCTAAAAACGGGGTAAAGTAATCGCTAAGCAAATAAAACAGATAGCAACCAAGCGCCAATAAAAGGATGAAGGCAAGTTGTCTGTTTCGGTCATTGTCAGGTGATAATGGCATATATGATTTTGATGTTCAAAGTAAACTTGTTTACTCAACATATAAAATAAAAAACTAAGTTTGTTTCATTAATCAGCAAAGACAATGAGCAATAAGAAGAACCTTTGGCCTTTTTTATTAGGTGCTGCTGTTGGAGCAGGAATAACATGGCTATTTGCAAGCAAAGAGGGAAAAGAAAGCCTAAGCAACTTGAAGAAAAAAGCCGAAGAGATGAAAGATGATGTAAATGATTGGCTGGATAAAAAAGACATGGCGCAGCAATCAAACAATGATAATAAAAGTAGCTAATGGAAAACAATGAGCAGCCTAATAACGAGACTTTCTTCAATGACTTGAAGGATTCGGCCTCTTTGTATATTGAACAGAAAATTGAACTTGGCAAGCTCACAGCCATTGATAAAGGAAGTAAGCTTGGAGCTAAATTCATTAGTGGTTTGATATTGGGTGTATTGGCATTTTTTGCTATGCTCTTTATCAGTCTGATGTTGGCTTACTATTTCAGCCAATTGTTCCAATCCTATTTTGCAGGTTTTGGTTTAATGGCGGGCATTTATTTTGGGTTATTAGTAATTATGTTATTGGCTCGCAAGCAACTCATCGAGAAGCCAATTATCAATGGCATTATCAAAACCATATTTGAAGGGGAGCCTAGCCATGAAAAGTAAATACCACATTCATGATGCTGATTCTTTGCAGGCCGCCATCAAACAATTAAGACAAGATCATGAACTGCAAAGGCAAAAGATAAATGCACAATTAAGCCATTTGCAAGATAACAAATGGAGTGTAATTTGGGCAAGCTTCAATCCCTTTAAAAACCACAAAGAAGGAGAAAACATCCTAGACAAAGCGCAAGATTATTTAGTGCCGTTTATGCTTGGAATGCGCAGTATGAGCAGTTCGCCTATTACCAAAGTGGTATTAAAAATTGCAGAGCTATTTATCGCCAAATACTTGATGAAAGAATCAAGTGGATGGATTGAAACCATCATTGAAAAATACAGGAACAGAAAGCATAATAAAGCAACTGAGACTGATTAGACACATCCCCCTGCCCCCTTCAAAGGGGGAATTTCAACCACAATAATTTTTGAATTGTTTTGAAAATAGTGACTTGTCCTGAAAAAAGTTTATAGTTTAAATGATGATTACATTATGTCTAGCTAGTTTTCAAATTGCTTTGCAAAAGGTTTACATAAAGCAATACTAATCCTCGGGTTCAACATCTACCCAAGTGGTGTCAAACTCTTTCTTGCTATTGATTGATTTCTCAAGAGAAAGCAACATGCTTGGCAATAACAATAAGTTCATGAGCATACCAAACAATAAGGCTAACGAAGTCAAAACCCCTAGAGCTACAGTTCCTCCAAAATCACTAGCAGCAAAGATGATGAAGCCTGCAAAAAGTGCAACGGCTGTATAAATAATACTAGGACCTGCATCGTTTAAACTCTCAGGTATGGCAATCTTCATATCCCAATTATGCTTCTTGAGTGAGTGTCGGTATTTTGCCAAATAGTGTATCGTAAAATCTACCACTATACCGTAAGCAATACTAAATATGATGATTGTAGAAGGTTTCAACCTAATATGGAAAAAACCCATGATACCAATGGTCATAATCAAAGGGATGATGTTTGGCAAAAGCGAAATCAACATCATACGCCATGAAGCAAACAAGAATATCATCATAAATGAATTGAGCAATAGAGCCCAAAATACAGAACTCAATAGGTTATTTATGAGGTAGTCATTGCCCTTTAGGTAAATCATGCTTGTGCCTGTTAGCCTCACATCATATTGGTCTTTAGGGAAAATGCTATCTACTTTTTGTTGGATGATGGTATTAAGCAATTTGATTTTTTGTGAGCCAATATCAGCCATTTGGATACTCACACGTGCAGATGTGTAAGTGCTGTCCACCATAGATTTTAGGATATTGCCTTTGCCTTCTTCGCTTTTTGGTAAATAGCCCAAGATACCACTAATATCAAGCACGCTAGGGACAATGAAATAATTGCTATCTCCGCCATTCATGCCTTGGTTAGCAAATTTCAGAAAATCTACTACCGACACTGACTTTCCAAACTCTGGCACCTTTGCCAAGTCTTTTTGCAGTCTATTTATTTTTTGTAGGGTAGCAAAATCTTTAATGCCCCCCTCCTCTTTGGTGTTAATTCTAATCTCGTAAGGCAAGGTGCCTTTTAAGTTGGTTTCAAAAAACTTCAAATCCTTATACACCTTATTGTGTTTAGGCAAATCGTCAACTACATAGCCTAAATTATCCACCATAAAAGCTCCTATTGTAGAAATAACAACCAACAAAATCGTAACTACATAAATGGTCTTTCTGCGGTTGTACACCAAGTAATTACAATAATCCAAGAATTTGTTCAACCTAACAGCGTCCAAATGCTTGATATGACGAGGTTGCGGAGGTGGCAAGTAGCTATAAACAACTGGGATAAATATCAAACTGATAAGGTAAATCAACATGATATTGATACCTGACACGATAGAAAACTGATCTAAAATGGCACTACCTGAGAAGCTAAACACGCAGAAACCTATGGCAGTGGTGACATTGGTAAGAAACAAAGCCAAGCCATTCTTTGAAATAAGCCTAATGATGGCAAGCATTTTATTACCATGCTTGGTAAACTCTTGGTGATAAACATTGAGCAGGTAAATACAGTTTTGAATACCAATAATAACCATCAAAGGAGGTATGATACCCGTGAGCAAACTTATCTTAAAGCCAAAGAGAGCAATGGTGCCTAGGGTGCAGATCACTCCAATGATAACCACAATCAAACTAAAAATAACCGCACTGATAAACCTAAAAAACACAAAAATGAAAATGGCAGTTACCAGAATGGATAGGTAGGTAAAAATCTTAATCTCGTCAGCCACCTTGCTACTCATAACTGTGCGCACATAAGGCAAACCTGAGTAGTGCATTTCACAACCATATTTCTTGCCAAAATCATCTGATTTTCTCTCAATTTCGGCCACCAAAGGAATGCGCTCTTTGCTATCAAGCTTGTCTTTCTTAAGGGTGATGGCCAAAAGTGTCACATTACTTTCAGGGTTGTATAACAAACCACGGTAGAACTTTAGGGTTTGCACCACATTTTTAAAGGAATCAACTTCGGCTTGGGTTTTAAGTGCTTGGCTTAAAATGGGTTTTAGTTGCAGTTTTTGAAGGGAATCGTTTCTGTAAAGGGTATATATTTTAGGCAATGAAACTACTTTTTCAACCCCATCGGTGCTTTCAATATCGTTTGATAGTTTGTACCAATCGTTAAAGAAATTCTTTTTAAAGATTTGGTTGGATTGTACACCCACCACCAAAATATTACCGTCTTCGCCAAAGGTTTGCTTGAATTTGATGTATTCGATAAAATCAGGGTCGTCCTTGGGGATAACCTTGGCAAAATCGTAAGTCAATTGCACCTTGCTGGCAAAATAGCCAAAGAATATAGTTATCAAACCTAGGCCTATCAGGTAATAGAACCTGTTACGGATGATATTTCGTCCAAAAATTTCCCACATAATACTGCCTGCGAAAGTAGGCAAGCTAAATTAATT
>JBBALJ010000088.1:0-12308 GCA_040403075.1 Bacteroidia bacterium | reverse complement strand
AGAAACGGTGTTATCAGAATGTTTTTTCCAAAGAAAACAGATTTTAACCTTGTTGATAAAAAAGAAATTAAACGAGTAGAAAGAGAAATAAATAATAGACCTATAAGAAAATTTGGTTACCTAACACCAAATGAAGTATTTTTACATCGAAGGTAAGTGTTGCACTTATCAGTTGAACACAGCATTGATTTTACATAATGAAAAAGAGATGTGATGCCAAACCAATTTTGTGAAGCTATATTTCCTATACCTGACGTATGGAAGTTTCCTGTACCGACTGATGCGATAGTACTATCTTTTGTTAAAATTGAATTAAATACTCTTTTTGATTGTAATGATGAAGTGTCAAACCAAATAATTTTAAAGTTACTATCCATAATAATAGTATTGTTTGTTGAAATAATCACATTCCCGATATCTAGAGGAGTAACGTGTGATTGTAGATTGTCAAAATAATATATGTCGGAGTTTAGGTTTACTAATTTATGGTTGGTAAAAATACTATCCCTGATAATCGAACCAGATTGGTCATATCTTGCCATATATGTGGTGTCATTATTACTATTATTACCAATATAGAGTAATTCATTATCCTTGTTATTTAAACCAAAATACAATGGGAAATAATTCTGTTTTATCCTTAAAAAGTTTGAAATGTTACCATTGATATCAATAGTTGTTTTGAATAGTTCCTTATCTTCATAGCCAAATAATAATATAGAATCAGGATTGATTTTATATGAGAATAGAATGCTATTATTCGCAGTATTACTTAAATTAATGCTATCATCTTTGTATATATTGCCATTTATATCTGTTAACAGGAAGTGGTTAAATTTTCTATTAGCCCCAATAGGATTTGGATATTCAAAATTGCCCGCAAAAAGTATTTTATTAGAATTTATTTTAAAATTACTGACGATATTAAAAAATTTAGTAGAGTCTCCAATTATAATATTCGATATAAGACTACCACTTTTATTTGCTCTTAGCAATCGAACTGTTGTTCATCCTAAATTATTTTTATAGAAAATGGATGAAATTATATCTCCGTTTGTTTCTTCCCAAATACCGCCTACACCAAATCCGGGTAAACTTGATGACCATAAATTGGATTTCCATTGTAAATCACCACAAGAATTATATTTGGTTAAGTTGAAATTTGGTTTGTCGTTACCCAAACGACCATTTAATCCCGAAATGCTAATGGTATAAATGCTTTTGTCAATAGAGGATTGTATGATTTTAAAGCCTGTTTCATAGTTGTTAGTATAGCTGTCTATTTCACAAGGTTTTTGACCATGAACATTGGAAAGGCTCAATGTTGCTATGCAAAACAAGAATAAAATTTTTATTGCTTTCATTAATAATTTCTTATTCAAATATATGATAATAAATTGGCATACTTCATAAGGCAAGCTAGTTGTGAGATAATATGTGCTTTGAATAGGGTATAGCGATAATTGATTCATCTTTGATTTTTAAGTTCTTTTTGTGCTATCAATTGAATGAATAGTGCTATCGTCTGGCTTAAGAATTAAATAATGTTGTTGTGTTAAACTAAACCAAACCAAACAAAAATATTATGTCACAACAACGACCAAATTTAAAGCTCACTATGATAATTTCATTGGTGGACAATTTGATGCTCCATTAAATGGATAGATTTGAAAAGTAAAAAAACTCAATCCGCAAAAAAAACAAAAACATTTTCAGGCAGATTTTATGAATGTCGTTGGCGATTGCAGTTAGATGTTTTTGAAGTAATAATTTCCGAGTGCGAAGCAGATTTTCGCAGTGCTGTGCAAAAAGATTTCGAGCATGGGTTTGCGCAGCCTTGTAGGTTTTGCCATGTGGAGTGGGTTTAGCTAAGAGGCAAAACGTATACAGCGGCAAGGGGAAATCTTTTTGATGTTGGGTGTGGCGTAAGCAGGCACATTGAAAATTAAAGCATTTTTGTTTCCTTTTGATGCTTCAAAAGGAAAAAGCTAAACTATCAGATAGATTTTAGTATTGAGTCAGCATGCTAATAGTTTTACCTAGTGAATCACTGTTTTCTTGCAGGTGCGGAAGCCTGCAAGGGCATCTTGGTTAGGAGTTAACCAGAGGATGATTGTATTATCTACCATCAAAACTAAAAGGGAAGTTTTAAAACAAAAAATCCCGATTCAGCAATGAATCGGGATTTTGAATAAGATGATTACTAAATTATAATACTTCGTTTACCTCACTGTATGGTAATCCAAAAGCATCAGAAACACCTTTGTAAACCACTTTACCTTCAACTACATTTAAACCTAAACGTAATTCTTCATTGTCTTTACAAGCTTGTTTCCAGCCTTTGTTAGCCAATTGCAAAGCATAAGGAAGCGTTGCGTTGGTTAAAGCTAATGTACTTGTATAAGGCACTGCACCTGGCATATTAGCCACACAATAGTGGATAATACCATCAATAACATAAGTAGGATTTTCGTGTGTTGTTGGTTTACAAGTCTCGATACATCCACCTTGATCAACAGCAACGTCAACCAAAACAGTACCGGGCTTCATTAATTTCAACATGTCACGTGTAATCAAATGAGGCGCTTTAGCACCTGGGATTAACACTGCACCTACGATTAAATCTGCATGTTTAACAGCTTCTCGTACATTGTATTCGTTTGAGAAAACTGTTTTTACATTGGCAGGAAGGATATCATCCAATTCGCGCAAACGAGGAATTGAAATGTCCATGATAGTTACATCAGCAGCCATACCAGCAGCCATTTTAGCAGCTTGTGTACCTACGATACCACCACCTAAAACCAATACATTAGCAGGACGAACACCCGGAACGCCTCCTAATAATATACCACGTCCACCCATTGGTTTTTCAAGGTATTTAGCACCTTCTTGGATACTCATTCTACCAGCTACTTCGCTCATAGGAACAAGCAATGGTAAAGAACGGTCCTTTTTCTCAACTGTTTCGTAAGCCAAACAAACAGCTTTGCTTTTTAGCATAGCGTGTGTAAGTGGTTCGTAACTAGCAAAGTGGAAATATGTAAACAACAATTGATTTTCTTTAATCAAACCATATTCTTGTTCGATGGGTTCTTTTACTTTAATAATCATGTCAGCTTTGCCATACACTTCATCAATGGTTTGAAGCATAGTAGCACCAGCTTGTGTATATTCCTCGTCACTAAATCCGCTACCGATACCAGCAGTTGATTGAACGAATAATTGATGACCAGCTTTGCTTAAAGCTGAAACTCCCGCTGGAGTTAAACCTACGCGGTTTTCGTTGTTTTTAATTTCCTTAGGAACGCCTATTATCATATGAATAAAATTTGTGTTGCAAATTAATTTTAAATCAAAGACAAAAAAATTATTTATTTTATGACTTTAATTTTTACTTGGGGTTTAGAAACCGCCTCCGTTACCCTCAGGTTGAAGTTTCACGGGAGAGGTAGGTTCTTTAGGTTTGTCTAACACTTCGCCTTTGATAATGAGGGTGGTAGCTGTACCTACGTTTGAATTAACAGTTATGCTTTTGGCAAAAGGACCTTGATACACACCTGAATTATACATGGCTTTGATTTTAGATTTTTGACCAGGCATAATGGGTTCTTTAGGCCATTCAGGGGTGGTGCAACCACAACTTGGTTGAACACTAGAAAGAATCAATGGCACTTTACCTTTATTGATGAATAAAAACTCATAGGCAACTTGGCTTCCACTCCAAACCTTTCCAAAATCATGTGTGGTTTTTTCAAACTCAATCACTGGTTTATCTTTTGATTCGGTTTGCGCATTTAGCTGACTAAATGACCAAAAAGTTAAGATAAGTACGATTATTTTTTTCATGTTTTATTGAATGTTGATTTTACAAAAATAAAAAACCTGCACAAATATAATCATTCATGCAGGTTCTGTTTAGTTAAAATATGGATTAATGACCCGCTGGCGCAGCAGCTGGAGCGTCATTAGGTTTAACAGTTCCTTTTAAATAAAGAATTACTGTAGACTTTTTAGCGTTACTCATAACGGTAACACTTTTGGTAAAATCTCCAGGGCTAGCAGCGTTGTATGTTGCTTTTACGTATCCTTCTTTACCTGGTTTGATTGGCTCTCTAGTCCAGTCTGGAGTAGTACATCCGCAGCTAGCTGAAGCACTAGTAATGATTAATGGCTCTTTACCTGTATTTTTTACCGAAAATTGGTAAGTAACAGGAGTTCCTTGAGGGATAGTTCCAAAATCGTGAGTTTCTTTTTCAAATTTGATGTCTGCTTGATTTGGATTTTCAGGAGCAGCTGGTTGTGTGGTTGTTTGAGCATTAGCAATAAAGCCAACGCATGCAATAAAGGCTGTTAAGATTAACTTTTTCATTTTGTATGTGTTTATTATTTAATTGATGTAATTCCTTTGACAAAGGTTGTACCAAAAATTTTATTTCGCAAAAATTTCTTTTCAAACATAAAGTATATTCAGTTAAATTTTTCTTAAAACTATATTTATTTCAGCCTTTTTGCGGCATAGTTAAAATTTATTAGTGCGTATAAAATAAATAATATTCTGTAAATCAGCATTTGTGAGAAATTTCAAGTTAGTAGTGTAACTTAAGTTTCTTTACTTCGTAAAAGCTATCAGTTAACAAATTAATGACAGTTAAAGAATACAATACATGTGTGGATTTGCATTCAGATGGTGTTTATCGGTTTATTCTGAAAAACATCAAGGATGATGAGCGCGCCAAAGATATTGTTCAAGATACTTTCGAAAAACTTTGGTTAAAAGTAGGCTTGATTGACTATTCTACCGCCAAATCATATTTGTTTACAGCAGCTTACCATACCATGATTGATGCCATTCGCAAGGAAAAGGTAAGCAGTGATATCGAAGTGGCAGAATTTGTTAGCCATACTCCTTCCAAACCATTTCATGATATCAAGAAAGTAATTGATAAAGCCTTGGCTAGATTAAATGATATTCAACGATCTGTGATTATGCTGCGAGATTATGAAGGTTATAGCTATGATGAAATAGGGGAGATTACAGGTTTGAACGAGTCGCAAGTGAAGGTATATATATACCGTGCGCGTATTGCCATGAAAGAGTATATTGTTAGTATTGATAATGTGGTGTAATGATGGAGATAAATAGAAACAATTACGAATTATACATGATTGATTACCTTGATGCCAAGTTAAGTGCAGTGCAGCAAGCTGAGTTGATGTTGTTTTTAGCTGAGAATCCAGATCTTCAAGCCGAATTTGATTTGCTTCAGAATGCAATAATAGACGATGAATTGCACCCCATTCCATTTGAGTTGAAGCAAGAGTTGAAGAAGCAAGAATGTATTCAAGTTTCACAATATGATGAATTGTTGGTGGCTAAATTAGAGGGTGATTTGGATCATATCGAATTGGCTAAACTACATGCAGATATGCATGTTTATCCTGAACTTCAATCCAGTTTCGAGCAGTTTCAAAAAACAAAATTAAGAGTGGATGAAACCATCGTTTTTGCTCAAAAGTCATCTTTGAAAAAGCAAGCGCAAGTATTTGCGTTGTTCACTAAGCTTCGCATTGTTTCTTCAATAGCTGCGGCTTTTCTTGTGATTTTAGCCTTGTGGTTTTTTCAGTCAAATAGGACTGAAAACAACAATACAGCTTCTATCAGTAATACTAGCAAAATAAAGAGCAAGAATGAAAAGCCAATATTTGCGAATGCAGACAAATCAAGTAAACAAATTGAACATATTAGGCCAAATGGTTTAAGAAGTAAAGTAAGAGAAACTAATTCTATTGACCCAACATTAAAAGTGTCAGCAATTGAAAGGGTTAATATGTCAGTGGCTCATATTGAAACAAAGGATGTAAGTCCAAAGGCATTAATGCTTGAACCACTAATTGAAAAAGAAATTAAACCCATTCAATACGCTGTAAAAGCAAAATCGAATGAAGCTAATGTAATTGCAACAAACAACTATTTGACACCGCAAGAATATTTGCAAAAAATGATTAATGCCAATGCGCAAAATACAGTTGTAGATCAAAACAAACCTAGTTCGGCTAATGATAAAAATACAAGCAATATTGGTTTTGCCTTATTAGGTTTATTTAATAAAGCTACAGGATCAGATGTTAAATTGGTGAGAAGGTATGATAATGATGGTAAGCTTACAGGTTACTCAGTTGCTGCCAATACACTTTTTGCAAATAGTAGATAGTTTTTTGTAACTATTTTAAAGCAACTGCGTATAACAGATAAAATAACAAAACAAACATGAAAACAAATAAATTGAAAATTACATTAATGCTGTTTGCATTGGTTTTAGTGGGATTAAATGTGAAAGCACAATATTCTGAGAATTTAGATTATTTCTCGAAATTAGAGGTAAGTGGAAACGTTGATGTTACGATTATTCAGTCTGAATCAAACAAAATTGAGTCGAAGAATCCAAACATGCCAATGAACTATAAGTTGGATGGAAATAAGTTAATAATTAAAGGATCTTACGCTGATGAAAGTATCACTATTTATGTAAAAGATCTTAAAGCAATAGAAACCTCAGGCTTGTCAAATGTTTCATCAAAAAATGAAATAAAAGCAAGTGAAAGATTTAGCATTGAAACAAGCGGTAGCTCCGAGGTGGAAATAACTTTGAATACGCCTCTATTAAAATGTGAAGCTACAGGTTTATCTAAGCAAACAATAAAAGGTATGGGTGATAAATTGGTAGTAGACATTTCGGGAAATGCTGATTTGAATGCCTTTGACTTTATATGTAATGAAGCCATGGTGGATGCAAGTGGCTTGTCTGATTTTAATATCACTGCCAATAAGAAATTAGTATTAGACGCTAGTGGTAGTTCCGATGGTAAATATAAAGGTACCCCAGCTTCTAAAGTCATATCAGTTACAGGTATGGCATCGGTTAAAGCCATGGATGAAAACCAAACTTATAATGATGAAAGAAGCGAAATGAAAGTAGGAGTGGAGGGAGATACCGTTGCCTTTGACATGGGAAATAGAAAAATAATTATTACTGAAAAAAGTAAAAAGGGAAATGACGAAAAGGAAGAAAAAAATTCGAGCAATAATAAAAAATACAAAGAAATGAAGGATGTATGGAGTGGTTTAGAAATGGGTTTTGATAACTTAATTACACCATCTGGTAAGTATTCATTTGAAAAGCCAAATGACTATTTGAATACTCGTTTTGGAAGTTCTTATCATATTGGCTTGAATTTGTTTGAACCTGATTGGAAAATCATTGAAGGCCATTTGTCAATAGCAAGCGGATTGGGGATAGAATGGCAGTCATTAAAATTTGAAGGCAACAAGGTATTGTTACCTAAAATTACAAATGGTGTGGCCTTTGATACCAATACCTATAGTCTTACATATAATAGATTGAACCTTACAAGTTTTACCTTGCCTATTTTGGTTAAATTAAATTCTAATCCTAGTAAATCTGGAAAAAGATTTCATATTGCTGCAGGTGTTATACTTAACTATACCCCTTGGGCAACCGTCAAAATGGAAACTACTGCTAATGGATATAGCGATAAACGTGAGTTTGATTATGATAACAATATTAATCCTTTAAGAGTATCTGCAACAGTGAGGGTAGGTTATGGTTGGTTGAGGTTATTTGCTAACTATGGATTAACCCCTGTTTTTAATAGCGCTGCAATGCCCGATACAAGAACAGCAAGTGTTGGTATTACTATTATACCTTTCTAGGATTTGCGAAGGTGTTTACAAAATACCTATCTTGCGAACAAATGAAAAGTACACGATTTTTAATAATATTTATCTTATTAATTAATATGCAATTATCAGCTCAGGTTTTTACCCGAGCTGATTTTGCTTATACCAATCAATGGTATACTTATCAAACGGATACAACTCCTTCATCGAAAATTAATTTTAGATTCAAAGGGCCTAGCAATACCTGGAATTTTGCAACAGGACTTAAGAATCATTTAACAGATTCTATTGTATTTGAAGATACTTCCAATTTCCCAAATAAACCTTCAGGTTGTAATTTGGTGCAAATTTCAAAAACGGCCACCAATTACCTACAAGTGGATGCAGATGGAGTGAAAGCTTTTTTGAATGTTGGGAATTTCACAGATACAACCAATGTTATAAAAAACCTAATAATGCAATACCCATTTCCTTTAAGTTATTTATCCGAAGTGAAAGATTCTTTGAGTGCAACAACGGTTCAAAGTGTTTCTGAATTAGGCCTTGACAATCCTTTGTTTGATAGTTTGAAAACGGATATAAAGGTGTTTTTTCATATCCTTGTTGATGCAAGTGGTCAGCTATTAACACCAAAAGGGACATACGAGCAAACACTAAGAGTTAGAAGCACTCAGCAACCCGTTTATTTTTTTTATGGTAGAAATAAAACAAACGGCATATATGAACCTTTAAATATTCCAATTCCGGGTGTAAATAATTTGGTAAATACCGATACCACCTATACTTGGTGGGTGTATAAAAAAGGTTACTATGTGGCACAAGCCATAGTTAACGGCAAGCTTTTAAGCTTATCCTATCTAATAAATTCATCTCAGGGTGCAACTTCAATTCCAAACTTAGTGAGCAATCAAATACAAATGTTTCCCAATCCAAGTAATGGACTTTTGCATATCGAACAAGGAAACTATGTATTTGAAAAATATTTTATATTAAATTCAATTGGTCAAAGGGTTCAAGAAGGTAATTTTCATTCAATATTGGATGTTAGCAATTTGCCAGATGGAATTTACTTTCTAAGTTTAAATAACGCTGATGAGGAGTCCTTCACCAAAGTCTTTGTTCGTACCCACTAAATTGCTTTCTTTGCCGCAATGCCCTTTTCAAAGATAAATATTAGTTTTTATCCCCTTTCTGAACAAAACAGTGAAGCCGTTTTTTCTGTAATTATTCCGAGTTGGAATAATTTAGAAATGCTGAAATGCTGTATTCAATCGGTAAGAGAAAACTCATATTTTACACATCAGATTATAGTGCATGTAAACGAGGGAGTAGATGGTACGATTGATTGGATAAAAAGTCAAAAATTGGATTATACATATTCAATTAATAATGCAGGTGTTTGTTACTCTGTTAATGCCATGGCAGTATTGGCTAAGACTAATTATATTGTTTTTTTAAATGACGATATGTATGTGTGCAGGCATTGGGATAAACCTTTGTATGATTGCATCAAATCTTTACCTGATAATAATTTTTACCTATCAGGCACCATGATAGAGCCTGTTGCGTCCTCCAATAGATGTGCCATAGCACCGCATGATTTTGGACGGACTCCTGCAGAGTTTGATAGAATTGGATTAGATGCATTTGCCGTTTCAACCAACAAAAAAGATTGGTTTGGTGCTTCGTGGCCACCCTCAGTGGTGCATAAGAGCATGTGGCAAAAAGTAGGAGGGTATAGCGTGGAATTTAGCCCGGGTATGTATTCTGATCCTGATTTTGCTATGAAATTGTGGCAAGCAGGAGTTAGACATTACCAAGGTATTGGCAGTAGTTTGGTATACCACTTTCAATCACGTTCAACAGGTAGAGTTACTAAGAATGATGGTAGAAAACAGTTTGCAAAAAAATGGGGTATTCCTTCATCTTATTTCTATAAAAGTGTTTTGCGATTAGGAGATGAGTTTAATTCTAAAACGTCATTATTATACAAGAAAAATTTAGCCTACCTTTTTGCTAAATTAAGGGCTTTTTATATTTCTATTTCCTAATGGAAAAGTTAAGTGTAGTTGTCATTACTTTTAACGAAGAGTCAAATATCGAAAGGTGTTTGAATTCAGTAAAGAATATTGTTGACGATATAGTTGTGGTTGATTCCTATTCAACTGATAGCACCAGAGAGATATCCGAAAAATTGGGTGCTAGGGTTATTCTTCAAAAATTTCTAGGACATATTGAGCAAAAGAATTTTGCCATCTCTCAAGCTAAATACCCTTTTATACTGTCACTAGATGCTGATGAAGCTATTGATGAAAAACTAGAAAAGGAAATAATTAAAATTAAACAAAATCGCATCTCGGATGGGTATGCCATCAACAGGTATAATAACTATGTTGGCAAATGGATTGACCATGGTGCGTGGAAAAGCGATGTCAAATTGCGTTTATGGGATTCAAGAAACGGCAAATGGGGAGGTTTAAACCCACATGATGTATTTGAAATGCAAGAACAGGCTGTGATTGAAAAAATTGGAGGTAATATCTTGCATTGGTCTTATAAATCTGTAAAAGAACATCAAAGTAAAATTGAATACTTTTCTGACATTGCTGCTAAGGCTTATAAAAAGAAAGGAAAAAAATCTTCTTGGTTTAAAATCGTATTAAGTCCATGCTTTCGATTTGTTAGGGATTATATTTTCAAACTCGGTTTTTTAGATGGTAAATACGGTTTTATCATAGCTAAACTTACTGCGTTTGAAGTATATCTTAAATACAAGAAATTGAAAGAAATGAACTAATCCACCTTTACAGCATCACTGCTATAAAGGTGGACTAAATATTTTAAAGTTTTACACCCATTTCATCTATCAGGTAATCAGCTTTTGCTACCTTTTGAATTACCCATAAAACATATCGGATATCGCAACCAACCGAGCGACTATAACTTTCATTCCATGCATAATCGTTAATCGTAGCGGTATAGGCTCTGTCAAAGTTTACACCAATTAATTCGCCATAGGCGTTCATTACAGGGCTTCCGCTGTTGCCTCCAGTGGTGTCAAGGTTGTATAAAAAGTTGATAGGCAAATCTCCTAAATCTGGGTGCATCAAGCTTCCGTAATCTCTGCTCGCATATAAATCTTTTACAATTTGAAGCAATTCGTAATCAATGCCATCTTCTTTTTCTATCACACCTTTTAAGGTAGTGAAAGGTTGGTTGTAATCTGCATCATTTGGGTAATAGCCTTTAATAGTTCCGTATGTAAAACGCAAGGTTGCATTGGCATCAGGTATAAATTGTTTTTGCTTGAACAATGATTTTGCATCCACATACTTCGCCATTAATTGATTCAACTCACCTTCACGTTTTCGGTCTTCCTCATCATGAAAATTCAATTCAACATTCAGTTCAGAAGCGAACTTAATTAGGTCATCATTTACTTTAAATAATTTATCTAAATCGGTATTTACCAAATTAGTAATATAGGCAGCATCTTTCAATTTCGACTTAGCGTACATCTTAGCAATTTTAGCTTTCAGAGCTGTTTCATCTTTGCATTTAGCTTTGAAATTATTAACGGCTTTTATTTCATTATTGGTATTGAAACTTGACGCATCTATCATCATTTTTTCTAGTGCTGCAGTTTCAAAAGTTTCATCAAATTTTGCGGTTTGTGCATATACTGCATTTTTAATTCTTTGCCATTGCTTGTCTTTAAAATTGGCTCTTTCAGCATCTGTATTAAGTTTGTTGTAAATATTTCTGTAGTTATCAATCGTTGCTGCAATATTTAAAACTGGGGCAACCGAATAGATTTGATCATACCATAAATTTCGCGGTGCATAATTAATAATATCGTCATACACTACATTTATTCTATGGACTACACCACCATATTGCTCCTTCAATTTGTCGTCTTTTTCAATAAATGCTTCTAATGCTTTTTCGTCTTCGAATTTTTGTGCTGTCAACTTACTTCTTCTAAATCCTTGCAGTTTACCTTTATAGTTTTTGGTTACATTGGCCAAGGATTTTATTTTAGCTGAATATTTTATTTCCATACTGCGATTACCTTTACTAAGTTCTTCCATTTTTTCAATTTGCCAATCGTACAAATCACTAATGTATTTCAACATGTATTGCTCATGATATTTATAGAATGAAGCTGGTTGATGCCTAAATGTTCTTCCTGGATAACCCAAGATAAATACAAAATCATTTTCTTTAACACCTTTTGGATTTACTTTCAAATGTTTGATAGGCTTGTAGGCAACATTATTCACTGCATATTCTGACGGATTTCCATCAGGTGCAACGTAGGCTCTTAGGATAGCAAAATCACCTGAGTGACGGGGCCATACCCAATTGTCTTTTTCACCACCATATTCACCAATGCTTCTTGCAGGTACATACACCAATCGTACATCTTTAAGCAATTTATATCTAAACAAAACATAAGTTCTGCCTGTAAACATCTCTGAAATTTCGCATTGCAAATCCTTATTAGCCTTGTTTTCACTTTCAGTAATGGCTCTAATGTTTCTTGCGATAATGCCTAGTCTATCCAATGGGTCGCTTGTGGCTTGTGTGCCTTGAAGGACTTTTC
>JBBALJ010000087.1:1239-12629 GCA_040403075.1 Bacteroidia bacterium | reverse complement strand
ATGCCTAGTCTATCCAATGGGTCGCTTGTGGCTTGTGTGCCTTGAAGGACTTTTCCTGATACGTCTTCGTAGCTAGCTGTAATCTTACAAACAAGACCCTTTGCAGCAGCTTCCTCATTTCTGTTTTTGGCTAAAAATCCAGTATTTATATAATCATGAGTTGTGTCACTAATGGCAGCTACATAACTAAAAGCACAATGGTGATTGGTGATAATCAATCCATCTTCCGAAATAAATGAACCTGTGCAGCCACCTACTCTCACAATGGCATCAATTAAGCTAATTCCATTGGGGTTGTATAAATCAATGGGCTGTATTTTAAGACCCACCTTTTGCAGGTCCACATTTTTTAATTCAGATAGGGGAAACATTCCCTCGTCAGTTTTATTGTTTAAGAATAATAAACTGATAAACAGGGCAACAAGAGTACTTATTGATTTTTTCATATTGGGCGAATATATGTTAGGGGGCTTATATGAACAAATGCTTGAAATTTGATTTATACTTTTGTATGTAAAAAAAGCAATGCTTTTTTTGTCCATATAAACATAATCTGATTTTATGAGGTTATTATTACAGCAAAATCTTACATCAAATTATGAAAAGAATATTACTAATATGTGCCCTTATCAGCAATATGGCTTGGGCTCAAACAAAATCTTGCTGTCAAATGACAGTGACAGACCAAAACACCACGCTAGCCATGAATGATAATTTTGCCCAAAAACATTTGGTGCCCGCACCATTCGAAAATCCTAAGCATAAAGGAGAAATGATTACATTTAATACGGAGGGAGAAGTTGCCAATGCATATTTGATTAAAGGTGGAAATAAGAGCAACAAAGTCCTGATTATTTTTCACGAATGGTGGGGATTGAATGATTATATTATGCAAGAAGCAGATGAGTATGCCAAAGATTTAGAAAATGTGGATGTATATGCCATCGATTTATATGACGGGAAGGTAGCAACTGATGTGCCATCTGCTCAAAAATTTATGAGTGGCTTAAAGCAGGAAAGAGCTGCCGCCATTATTAAAGGACTTATTGTAAAGGTAGGACCTGAGAAAAGTATAGCCACTTTGGGTTGGTGTTTAGGCGGTGCTTGGAGTTTGCAAGCTTCTTTGATAGCTGAAAGTCAAAGTGCAGGATGTGTGATGTACTATGGAATGCCAGAAGCCAAAATAGAAAGATTAAGAACCTTGAATTGTGATGTGTTAGGTATATTTGCTACCGAAGATCAATTTATTAATCAGGAAGTAGTGAAAACCTTTCAAGCCAATATGCTAAAGGCTGAAAAAAAATTAACAGTGTATAATTATAAAGCTGATCATGCCTTTGCTAATCCAAGCAATCCAAAACATAATAAAGAATATACTTTTGAGGCAAGAGCCAAATCCCTTGAGTTTATTAAATTGAAATTGAAATAATGAATTGGAATAAATTAACAGATATTTCGGAATTAGATAAAATCAATATTCTATCTAAGGAGCAAAAGGTATTGCTTTTCAAACATAGTACACGATGTAGCATTAGTTCTGCAGCTTTAGACCGGGTAGAAAGAAATTGGAAAGAAGAGGATTCAGAAAAGTTAGATCCCTATTATTTAGATTTGTTAAATCATAGAGATATATCAAATGCCATTGCAGAAATGTATGCAGTTGAACACCAATCTCCGCAGGTGCTTGTTATTCAAGATGGTAAATGCATTTATACAGAAACGCATTATGGAATTTCGTATGAAGATTTGATGGCTTTATAGATTTTTTTCTATCATTTTACTATTACATTAAAGGGATTTTAATCCCTTTTTTAGTTTAATTTAGGTGAGTGAACACATCTTTGGCTTGAGTAAACATAACTGGTCAATCCTATTTTACTTTTCAATGTTTGAAATACTTATGGGATTGTTATAAATGATTTACTAAAAAGCATCATTACCGGCTTTTTTATATCATATCAAATGGAAAAAAAAGATATTATTTATTTTGACGAGCATAAAACCTTACAAGAGCTAAAACACTACCTGCCTGCTCAGGCCCCGCTAAAGGATTTTATTCATCATAATACATTGCATGCCTTTCAGCATCACAAGTTCTATGATGCGTTGCAAAAGGCTTCAACCATATTTGGATACAAGACCTCCTTGTCGCTAAATGACTTTAGGAGCTTGTATAAATCATGTCGAATTAATGATCAGATATTAGAGAAGGTAATTGTTGATAGAAAAGGTGAAGCTGAATTGCCTATTTGGTTAGGTAAATTAACCAAGCATCAGTACGGCTATGAAATTGATGCACGCGTTGGTAAACTAAAACAGCATTGGAAAAATAAATACAAATTGGACATGGATGCTTTGGTGCATCCTATTCTGTTTCGAATTACCTGCAGCTATTTGGATCAAGGTATTTCAATTTGGAATTTTCCAATAGAACACAGAGGTTTTCTATCATCTATTAAAGAACTTGAAAAACTTAGTTATACCAGTATATTTAAATCTGAAAGGGTTAAGAAGCTATTGCTTCATTCTTCTTGTTCCATCACTAGTCTCTTAGACATTTTGATCGGAGATAGCAGTTTATATGAACAGTACCTTTTCGACACACAATTTGGGCATCAAGGATGGTCAGGGATGGTGGCGGTTGTTGAGGATAATCCTCAAACCTTACTTGATCATAAGAAAATTACATTAAACGACTTTATCGTTTTTGAATTGCTGTTACAAATTAATGCTTTGGATTCTTTGTCAAGCTGGGAACCGATGGCAAAAACAATCAAGCAAATTCCAATACCTATTTTTGACGAGGTTATTAATACCGAATTGCACGAGGTGATTACCTTGTGGCAAGATGCTTTTGAATGGTCTTATTACGACCAAGTTTTGGCTGGATTGGCTAATCAAGTTCTAACAGAACCCATGGAAACAATTGGTAGACCTAATTTTCAAGCTTTGTTTTGTATCGATGATAGAGAATGCTCAATCAGACGTTATGTTGAAAAGTATGATCCAAGTTGTCTCACATTTGGCACGCCCGGCTTTTTTGGTGTAGAGTTTTTCTACCAGCCTAAAAATGGAAAGTTTCATACCAAACTATGTCCTGCACCTGTAACACCTAAATATCTTATTAGAGAAATTAATACTAGGGGTTTAAATCAATCGGATGCTAATTTTTCTAAGCATAGTCATTCACTTTTTAGAGGTTGGATTATTACACAAACCTTAGGATTTTGGTCGGCATTTAAACTGGCATTAAATATATTTAAACCTACTACGACACCAGCTTCAACTTCATCCTTTAAACACATGGATAAGTTTTCGGAACTTACCATAGAGAATAAGAACATCAACCAAAAAATAGATGGACTTCAAGTTGGATTTACTATTGATGAAATGGCAGATAGGGTAGAGGCTTTACTTAAAGGCATTGGTTTAGTTGATAATTATGCACCCATTGTTTACCTAGTCTCTCATGGAGCAAGTAGTGTAAACAATACACATTATGCAGGCTACGATTGCGGTGCTTGTTCAGGCAGACCAGGATCTGTAAATGCGAGGGTAGCATCATATATGGCTAATCATCCAAAGGTACGCGAGATACTTTTGGGAAGAGGCTTGGCTATTCCCGAAAGTACAAAATTTGTTGGAGCATTGCATGATACCACACGTGACGAGATGGAATTTTACGATGAGGACAAAATGAGCGATTCAACAAAAGAATTACACCATCAAAATAAAATAACATTTAACAAAGCCCTAGATGATAATGCGAAGGAACGTTCGCGTAGGTTTATATTGATTGATTCAAAACAGATTGCTTCTAAAGTGCATGATCAAGTGAAACTAAGATCTGTTTCATTGTTTGAGCCAAGACCCGAGTTAAACCATGCCACAAATGCGTTGTGCATAATAGGTAGGAGAGAATTGAGTAAGCATGTTTTTTTAGATAGGCGCTCATTTATGAATTCATATAATTATAAAATTGATTTAGATGGTAAATTTTTAAGTAATATGATTAAGCCTATTGGTCCGGTTTGTGGGGGTATCAATTTAGAATATTACTTCTCAAGGGTAGATAATCCTAAATTAGGAGCAGGTACCAAACTTCCCCATAATGTTATGGGTTTGATTGGCGTAGCAAATGGAATCGATGGAGATTTAAGAGCTGGTTTACCCAACCAAATGATAGAAGTTCATGACCCTATCCGTTTAATGGTAATTGTTGAGCATTTCCCCGAAATTGTTTTAAAAGCCATTCATATCACACCTGAAACTTATGAGTGGTTTGAAAATGAGTGGGTACATTTAGTAGCGATAAATCCAGAAGATAAGACCTTGCATTATTTCAAAGATGGGGCTTTCAATTCCTATAAACCTATCACAGATAAAATTAATCATGTGGACAATTTAGAAGTATTGATTGAATCATCAGAAGAGAATTTTCCTGTATATAACATTAACTAAAAAACAGCATGGAAAAAATTATTCAAATATTCATATTGTTGCCTTTGTTGGGTTTTCTGGTTAGTCTTATTATTCCCCGCAAACACGAGAATTTATTATCTAGAACAGCCTTTGGTATTGTAGGACTTAATTTGTTTTGCTTGACAATTTTTGTTCTTTATTGGCTAAGCAATTCACATCCCATACTTAATTTGAATGAGATTTTGGTCTATCAAACGAAGGGGTATGAATTTTTATTAGACTTTTATTTTGATAAGATATCTGTAGTTTACCTTTTGGTGGGTTCTTTCTTAACTTTTTTAGTAACAATATACAGTCGTTATTATCTGCATCGTGAACGAGGTTATAAAAGGTTTTTCAATACAGTATTGTTCTTCTATTTAGGTTACAACATAACCGTATTATCCGGTAATTTTGAAACCTTATTTTTAGGATGGGAGATTTTAGGCATTTCTTCATTTTTATTAATAAGCTTCTACCGCGAGCGCTATTTGCCTGTAAAAAATGCTATCAAAGTGTTTAGTATTTATAGAATTGGTGATGTGGGTTTGCTATTGGTGATGTGGCTTAGTCATCATTTGTGGCACGAAAATGTGACCTTTCTAAAATTGAATAATTACGAATTGGTTCATGAGCATTTGCAATCTCATAGTTTGATTGGCGTGTTTATTTCGACAATGATTTTGATTTCTGCAGCAGCTAAGTCAGCACAGTTTCCATTTTCATCATGGTTGCCAAGAGCCATGGAAGGTCCTACACCATCTAGTGCTATTTTTTATGGTTCACTTTCAGTACACATAGGTGTATTCTTACTTTTAAGAACTTTTCCTTTTTGGGATTATCAAATTTCAGTAAGGATTTTAATTGCTTCCATTGGTTTAATCACTGCCGTTTTAGGAGGATTGACAGCACGTGTTCAATCATCAGTGAAGAGTCAAATTGCTTATGCATCATTGGCTCAAATAGGCATAATATTTATGGAGTTAGCAGCAGGTTTTGAAAACTTGGCTTTGATACATTTTGCTGGTAATGCTTTCTTACGGACCTACCAATTGTTGGTTTCACCATCTGTAGTTAGTTACTTAATAAAAGAGCAATTTTACAATTTTACACCTCGTAAACATTCGGCAGAAGATTCTTTGCCAAATCGTTTAAGATATACAATATACTTGCTCAGTCTTAAAGAATGGAACCTTGATTGGTTATTATCTGAATATGTTTGGATGCCTATTAAACGAGCTGGCAGAAAAATGAGTTTTATGAGTTTCAATGCTACCTCTATCATTTTTGCTGTTTTGCTTGTGGGTGGCGTCATTGCATTTCAAATAGAAAACTCTATACCTGTCATATTGCATCGTTTTATGCCAGAATTTTACGCACTATTTGGATTGATATTAGTATTGAAATCTTTTGCAGAAAGAGGAAATGCATGGCATGCTTTTACACTTATTTTAATGAATAATTTTATGGTAGCCATGGCAATATCTTTCAACGAACATTTTGAATTTTCACATACCGTTTTATATTTAAGCGGCATTGTAGTAGCTGGAATTATTGGGTACTTTAGTCTATACACACTCAAAAAGAAAGAACTCGAAATAGACCTTAAGCAGTTTTATGGTCATTCATATAAACATCCAAGATTGGCATTTTTATTTCTTTTAGTCTGTTTAGCCTTATCTGGATTTCCAATCACACCAACTTTTATTGGTGAAGATTTAATATACTCGCACATTGGTGAGCATCAGGCAATATTGGCTTTAATAGTCTCTATTAGTTTTATTGTGGATGGTTTATCTCTAATCAGAATATATTCAAGACTATTCCTTGGAGCTCCAATTAAGAGATTCCATGAGGTTGGTTTTAGGTCTTCTTAATCTTATTATAACTTGAGATAAATTATTAATATCTATGATTGAAGCATGGTAGATAAAAAAGATAAATTGGTTCCTGCAGATGGTTTAACAGGATTGAAAGAGAATTTTCAAGCTGATTCACTCTCTGGTTTTTTAGTTTTTTTGTTGGCTTTGCCTCTTAGCTTAGGTATTGCTAAAGCATCTGAATTCCCGCCAATTATGGGACTAATAACAGCCATGATTGGAGGTATTGTTGTTTCCCTTATTGCAGGTTCAAGATTAACCATCAAGGGTCCGGCTGCCGGTCTTATAGTAATTGTTGCAGGTTCTGTTGCTGAATTAGGTGGGGGTAACAACGAATTGGGTTGGCATCTTGCCCTAGGTGCCGTGGTTGTTGCTGGGGTGTTTCAAGTCTTATTTGGAGTTTTTAAATTTGGTAAATTAGCTGATTTTTTTCCCCTCGCTGCAGTTGAAGGTATGTTGGCTGCTATTGGAATTATTATATTATCTAAACAACTTCATGTGCTTTTAGGTATTAATCCTGTAAACGAATTAACAGGTAAACCATTAGTGGAGCCTCTAGAATTAATTGAGCTTTTACCACATTCATTTATAAATTTTAATGCAAGTTCAACTATTATTGGGGTGGTAAGTTTGATTATAATTTTTGGTATGCCCATGATTAAACATCCTTTTGTAAAGAAAATTCCTGCACCACTTATCGTTTTGGTTGTTACAATCCCCTTGGCTATTATAATAGGGTTAAAAGAATCTAACCCTAAAGGTTTTGTTCATTTCGATAAAGGTTTGTTTGACATTCTAGCAATCAATGTGAGTTTCGCAGGATTTTCTCAAACTGCAACCTTTATTAAGTATGTGGTAATGTTCGCACTTGTTGGCAGTTTGGAAGCTTTGCTTACAGTTAAAGCCATTGATATTATGGATCCTTTTAAACGTAAGTCTGATTATAATAAAGATCTAATGGCGATTGGTGCTGGAAATATTATTGCAGGTGTGTTAGGCGGATTGCCAATGATAAGTGAAGTTGCGCGTAGTTCGGCCAATGTTAATTATGGTGGAAAAACAATGTGGGCCAATTTTTTTCATGGGGTAGCCATTTTATTATTCTTAATATTTGCTACTGTTTTTAGCGATTTAATTCCAACTTCCGCATTGGCTGCTATGCTTATTGGAGTAGGTGTTAAGTTAGCTCATCCGAGGGTTTTTAAACACATGTTCCATATTGGTGTTGAACAATTAATTGTATTTATTGTCACCATTATTGTTACACTTTCAACTGATTTATTAGTTGGTATTGGAGTTGGTATTCTTACTAAAATAATCACCCATTTAATATATGGACTTAATCCAAAAAGTATTTTCAAGGCCAATATTAAAATTCAACAACAAGATGAAAATACCTATCTTGTTAAGATAAAATATTCTGCTGTTTTTAGTAATTACATAGATTTGATTGAAAAATTTAATTCAATACCAAAAGGCAAAAAGATTATTGTTGATTTTAAGCAAGCTACTTTGATTGACCATACCGCCTTTCAAGGCATACATTTTATTGGCGAAAACTATAAATTGGATGGTGGAGAGTTTATTACTATTGGATTGGATAGATTTCACCCAATGTCACAACACCCCATGGCTAGTAGACACAAAAAGAATTAAAGTTAGCATGTATGCAAATAGTCCCGAAACCATCAGTTTCGGGACTTTTTTTATTCTTATAGTTACTGATAAATTTAAACATGAATTTCTTCACCACTATTATTAATAAATCTATATTCAACCATATGCATCGATTTAACTGCTTTTATTTTAATCCATTTTTTGTATTTGAAATACCACTTTACCCTAGTTGAGTTTAAGAAACCTTGTTTCAAATAGGCAGCCATATAAGGATGGATTTCTAAAGTGAAATTCGAAATATGCATATTCTCGATTAAGTATTTAATGCGGGTTTCAATTTCATCCACCATTGATACTGTATTTTGTATCTCTCCAGTGCCTTTGCAAGTTGGGCATTTTTCGGTAGTTTGAATAGCCATTTCTGGTCTCACCCTTTGTCTAGTTATTTGCACCAAACCAAATGGACTCATAGGCAAGATTTTGTGCTTTGCCTTGTCGTTATCCATTTCTTCTTTCAGCCTTTCATATACCTGTCTTCTATTTCCAGGATTTTTAAGGTCGATGAAATCAATTACAATGATTCCGCCCATATCTCGAAGTCTTAACTGACGAGCTATTTCGGTAGCAGCTTCTAGGTTTACTTTAAGTGCATTTTCTTCCTGATTAATTTCTTTACCTGCAATGTTTCCGCTGTTTACATCAATAACATGAAGTGCTTCAGTATGCTCGATTATTAGGTAGCAACCACCATAGAAGTTAATTTCTTTTCCAAAACTTGTTTTGATTTGTTTGTCAATATCAAAGTTTTCGAATATGGGTTGTTTCCCAGCATATAACTTAACTATTTTTTCAAGTTCAGGCTCTTTTGCTTTTAAGTAGCCTTTAATTTCATTGAATAGAAAACTATCATTAACATGAATAGCTGAGTAATCCTCATTTACCAAATCTCTTATCAAAGTGAGTGTTCTTTCACTTTCGCCAAGAATTTTTTGAGGAGGTGTAGCTGTTTTTAATTGGGTAAATAAATGTTCCCATCTTTCAATTAAATCAGCCATGTCTTTGACCAAATCTTCTTCACTTGCTCCTTCTGCATTTGTCCTTAGGATTACCGCAAAGTTTTTTGGTTTTAAAGATTGAACCAATTTTTTCAAGCGGGTTCTTTCATCAGGTTTTGATATTTTCTTGGAAATATTGATGCCTTCATCAAAGGGCATTAATACCAAAAACCTACCTGCTAAACTGATTTCGGAGGTAAGGCGTGGACCTTTATTGGCTATAGGTTCTTTAGCAACCTGCACCACCACTTGTTGAAAGCGATTCAGAACTTGCCCAACCTTGCCATTTTTTTCAATATCTTCGTCTAAATCCTCATTTCTAATAATAGAATCAGGTTTGCCATTACGAACAAGTTTGGTAAACTTAGATAATGATTTTACTTGTTTGCCTAAATCGAGATAGTGCAGAAAGGCATCTCGCTCATGTCCTACATCTACAAATGCTGCATTCAAACCCGGCATAAGTTTATTTACAGTGCCTAGGTATACATCACCTACTAAAAATCCGTTACTACCGGATTCTTGGTGAAGTTCTACTAGTTTTTTATCACGCAGTAATGCTATGGTTACAGCACCACCTTGTGTTGAATTAATAATAAGTTCCTGACTCACGTTTTTTAAGTTTTTTTGTTTTTGAACAATAAGTTAATACGCATTATGCGCATTTGGCCAGGTTTTTTCAGAGAGGTTAAATTAAACGAGGTGTTTTTTGAGGGTGTTTTCAAGTAAAATAAGCCTGAGAACCCATGGTTCGCAGGCTTATTAATTTGCTATACAGAAATAATTATTTCTTTTTATGTCTGTTTTTACGTAAACGCTTTTTGCGTTTGTGGGTAGCAATTTTGTGACGTTTTCTTTTCTTTCCGCTTGGCATAGTTATTTTTGTTTTTGTATGTTTTCTATAATTTGTTTAACTTCTTTTTTTGCTTCTTCATCTGGCAAAAGCGTAATACATGTTTCAAATGTTTTTACTGCCTCTTTTTTCATTTCAAGCTTAGCATAAATTTCTCCTAAATAAAAATAATATTCAGGATTTAGTGGTTGCACTTCCACAAGTTTTTCAAATCTTGCCCTTGCTTTATCAAGCTGACCGCTTCTCTCGCTAAGCATTCCTAGCGTTAGATTAGCTTCAATATTATTTGAGTCACGCTTAATAACATCTTTTGAAATTTGCACACCTCTCATAATATCTAGGTCATTTTGAACCAAACAAATGGCTAAGGCGTTCTTAGCATCGATGTTGTTTTCATTTAAAGCAACTACTTTTTCGAATGCTTTGATGGCCTCTTTTTGAGCATAAATCTGTCTGCTTGTGTCTTCACTAATTCTTGCCACATCATAGTACTTTAAGCCCGCTGTCATCCAACTTCTTTCATCACCTAATCTATTGGCAATTTTGCTTAAGTAATGAGCCGAAACGATTTCAAATCCTGCCGAATCCCAAAATCTAGAAATAGTTGCCACAGCTTGGTAATTATTGCTGTCTTTGGCAATAATTTGCTCTAGGCTATCAATTTTAAACTTTAAAGAAACAGGAACTGAATCCTTGCATGATTTAGCATACTCATCATAGTTAAACTCTTTCCACATAGCATTTTCAGCCAAGGGAGCGGTTTCTTTCATTTCTGCTTCCGGAGTACGGAAATTCAGGTAGATAAGAATCCCTGCAAATGAAAGCAGGGTTACTATGATAATGATATGAAGTTTGTTTAACTGCATTTAATTAGCCTATGCTTCAGCCTCTTTTAATGCTTGTTTAGCTTCACGCTCTCTCTTCGCTGCAGTATTTTTTACAGCTTCGCTTTTCTTAATTTTATCGCTGAAAGTTTTTGCAGGTTTAAAAGCTGGGATGTAATGCTCATCAATAACCATTGCGGTGTTTTTAGAAATATTACGAGCAATTTTCTTTGCACGTCTTTTAATGATAAAAGAACCGAATCCTCTGAAGTAAACATTTTTTCCTTCTACCATGTTGTTACGAACCACTTTAAAGAACGATTCTACAACTTCTTGTACCTGTAATTTGTCAACTCCTGTTTTAGTTGAAATTTCTGCAATAATCTCTGCTTTAGTCATGTTATATATTTGTTTTGTTGAATGTTTTGGCGTTAATTAATTGTAAATTAGTTTACAAAGGGCTGCAAATGTACGAAATGGAAAAAAATAAAAAAGCTAATTTGTATATTTTTTTATTAATTCTTCTGATTAGATGAATATTATCAATTTTATAGGTGTTTTGCGGCACAAATTGCCATTTTGAATCAAATGATTCAGTTTTATTATTTTTCCGAACTATAATTTCAGATTTTTTGATACTAAAACTAGTTGTTTATGATTGACCTCCTCCTCGCAACCTGCCCTCACATTGTAATGAAAT
>JBBALJ010000087.1:0-1139 GCA_040403075.1 Bacteroidia bacterium | reverse complement strand
TTCGCAATCATAAGAATAGATATTTTCTTTTCGGGGTCTTTGCGGCCTTAAGCGTTATTTTTAGGTTTCAGGCCATATTTTTTGTAGCAGGTGCTGGCTTATGGTTTCTGTTTATTAATAGGTCTAATTTCAAATCTTTGTTGAACTGTTTTCTGGGTTTTGCATTTTTCTTTCTATTAGGGGTGCTTTTCGATTATTGGCTTTATGGTGAATGGGTGTGTACCTTTTGGAACTACCTATACCAAAATATGTTTTTAGCTAAGGCCGCTTCTTTTGGTGTTGAGCCCTGGTATTGGTACTTCAAACAATTGTTTGAACAAGCCATTCCGCCCTACAGCCTGCTTTTGTTGATAGGTTTTTTTGCCTTGCTTTACAAACAGCCTAAGAATATTATTACATGGTCTTCTTTTATGTTTTTGATAGGGCATTTATTAGTGGCTCACAAAGAACTTAGATTTCTTTTTCCTTTGGCCTATTTTGTTCCCTTTATGGTCTTGACAGGAATTAGTTTTGTTCAAAGCATTTCTAGTTTATATTCATACCATAATGTACTTAAATTTTTTAGCAAAGCATTTTTAGTAATTAATCCTATTCTGCTTTTATTTATCTGCATAAAACCTGCAAATGAAATTGGCTCTTTATATAACCATTTAAGCAGCATAAAGACTGAAAAAAAACTACTTTATAAAGATAAAAATCCTTACAGATTGACCCCACAAGAAGCCTCATTTTATATGAATGATAAATTGAACATCCTTCAAGTAGATTCATTTTTAGCACAATCGAATAATAACTCTTCAGATACCGCTTTGTTTTACAGTGAAGATTTGAATTTTCAGTCAATCGAAGGTCTTCGACTTGTTGGAACTGCATGGACCAATACACCTGATTGGCAGAGGAAACTTAATTTCAATAATTGGCTAGATAGAAGGAATAATTACACCCTATATTTGGTAACAAAAAACAAGTAAAAGCAAAGAAATAGCTAATAAAAATGCTTCATACCATCAAACATATCTTGTCTCAAACGGTTGCTTCGCTCCAGAAGAAAAGGAACGATAATAAGCAATTGGCTAAATACGATGAAATGCTCAATGAAGCCCATTCATTTGTTCAAAAACATACAATTGAGAATTCGG
>JBBALJ010000086.1:0-12654 GCA_040403075.1 Bacteroidia bacterium | reverse complement strand
TAATCAAAATAGGGATAACTTATGCTGAAGATGTAAAAACACGTATTAATCAACTTTATACAACAAGTGTACCTTTTGCTTTCGATTTAGTATATGCTGCTAAAGTAATTAATCCAGAAAAAGTGGAAGCTGCCATACACACGGCATTTGCGCCTAATAGAGTTAACCCAAAACGTGAGTTCTTTTCAATCGATTCTATACAAGCAATAAGTATTATTAAACTATTAGAAATACAAGACAGCACAGAAGAAGTAAAGCAAGAACAAGAAACAAATAAAATTGATAAATTGGAACTTGATGCAGGTAAGGAATTTGCAAAAAAACGCCCAAGACTTGATTTTTTAGAGATGAATATTCCTATTGGCAGCGAGTTAATATGCAGTAAAAATGGTGAAACTGCCATTGTTAAAACCAATAGAAATGTAATTTTTAGAAACGAAGAAACTTCATTAACAAGTGCAACGAAACTAATTTTAGAAAATGATTATGCAGTAGCTCCTGGACCTTATTGGACTTTTAATGGCAAAAGCCTTCAAGATATATACAACGAAACTTATTTAAGAAATGAATAAGGTTGACTACAAAAAACTAAATGCAAAACAGCAGGAAAGTTATAACTTCCAAAAGGTTTCAGCTGTGCTTGCCGAATATGGTTACATTACCTACCGTATGCATGATGATTACCATGGAGCAGACTTTCATGCTGTACATTTAAGCGGAAATGTTTTAAAAGTTCAATTAAAAGGAAGAGTAACCATAGATAAGAAGTATTTGGGTAAAGAAATTTATATTACTTTCTCGAATGACAGAGTAAAATGGTATTTATATCCACATGATGAAATTTATAAAATAATAACCAATCACTCACAAGGGGCAGAATTGAATGCTAAAAGAAGTATTGGAAAAATTCCTAACTGGCTTAAACCTATACTTAATAAATATGAATTATGAAAATTCTTATCCCTTTTTGGTGTTTTAGCGTAGCGTCACCAAAAAGTGAAAACGAAATGTCATATTCCAAATGAGCTACTTATTTTTATCAATATGTTTCATAAAATAATGAAATGCCTTTGCCAAATGGGCAATTTCGCTAAAGATTTTAATGCCCACTTTTAGGTCGCCATGGTCTAGTAAATTTGATACTTCTAAATGGGTTCTTGTATTGCCTTTAATCAAAGCATGCAGCCATACCGACTCTGAGGAAGGAATGACATGGTCTTCTTTTCCATGAATGATACTAATGGGGCAAGTAATTTTATTGGCATGTTTAGACAAATCAAGTCGGTTTTTCCAATTGGCAAAATCAGGGATTTTAGTCCAGGCACGCATAATGACATCTCTCCTGAATTCGGTATCGTGTCTAAGTTTATTGTATAAGTCAAGGGTTTCTAAATCTGTTTGTGCTAGCAGGTTTGGCAGCAATGGCAATTGTCTTTTCAAACCATTGTCTTCAAGGGCTGTTTGAATGATCTCTTCTAATCTTGGATTGTGGCCAACTTCATATTTCAAGAAATTTTTCATAAGAATATGCATCCCATAATCATCTACATTCTTTTCGTTTGTTAAAGCAAATTGAATGGTGTTTTCAAAATCACAAAAACTTCCAATCAAGCATAAAGATGATACACTGTTTGCAGGCATTTCAGCAATGGCCAATGCAGCAATACCAGCAGTAAAAGAAGGTGCAAATACAGCAGGACAAAACTTGTGTGGGTTCAATACATCATCGGCTGCAATGCGTGTAATGAGCTCCTTTACTTCATCAATCCCTGATGGATGAATCAATAAAGCATCTATGGTAGGTATCTTCGGAGTGATAACACGATAGCCTAATTTAGTAAAGGCATTGTTTACAATTGCTATGCGTTTATCTTCAAATCCGCTCATAGAAAAGCCAGAAAGGGATAGAATGAGTCCTTTTTCTTTTTGAGAAGGCGTGTATAAAAGCAAAGGTGTTTTACCACTTGTAAGGATTAGTTCATGCTCTTCTCCTTTGCTTTCATTTTTAAGCAAAGAAGAATAGATGATAAAGCGTAGTCCTGCTAGAAAGGATATCAAAGTAAATTTACTTTTAAAGGTGAAATAAAAATGAAGCTAAGTTGCTTATTCATGCTGTATACATTAAGTTACTTTTTGTTTTTAGCTTAAAGCACAATGATAGGAATTTATTTCTTACTCCAAAATGTAGCAAAGAAAGTTAACAATCGCATAATAAAGGGAAGGGTGAAATTGTGCTTTGGGGTTGGTGCTCTGTGAATTGTTGAGGAGTAAATGGTGCTTTGTGGATTGTGCTTGTTGCATTGAAGCTGTTTGGGTTTATGCATTGCGTCACCAACAAAGAAAACTTGTTGTTAACATGAATCGGATCAGAACAAGTGCTTTTCAGAAATTATCCTTATCCCGCACAGACCCTTCGACTCGGCTCAGGGTGACGGCCTACGCACTGCGAAAATCGGGCTTTGCGTTCGGATTGCTTTTGGGTGTAGGTATCAAAGTGCTTTTTAATTTTGTTTGGTAAGGCGGGTAGGTGGACGATTTGGCGGGAGTTCTGCGGGAGTGGTGATATGGCTGAGGCAAGCAAGTGCGGTTGGTTTGTGCGAGTCAGCCATAGCAGGGACCATAAATCGTCCGATTTTTTGAAGTACTTTTTTCTAAAAAAAGTACGAAGAAAGACCTCTAGCCTTCGGCTAAACATTCACCTATCTAAATGTTTTTCTTTTTCCTTTTGAGGCATTAAAAGGAAACAAAAATGTTTCGATTTTCAAGGTGCCTTATGGTCGTTGAGCGGAGTCGAAACGCCATTTCGACTCCGCGATTGATATGTAATGTCGTGTCCTCTGTCAAGATTGTTAATATATAGTGTTAACTTTTTTCAAGTCGAGTCAGTGGACACAAGCGTTGTCATTCCCTCCGTTGGCTAACAGAGGGTAAGGGGGATGTTGCTAATGATGAAATTTTAGATAGGATTAAACTCACTACAATTACTTTCTCTAACTTTTTCCATTGCTGAAAAAGTTACAAAAAAGCTAGAAAAAAATATGCTTCTGCCCACTAGCCAGATGCTTGGCCCGCATTTTTTTCGTCCCATAGCTCGCCTCCTATTTAAACTATTATATTGGCTTCGCATTCGGATTGCCTTGCTTTAAAAGAAATATACAGCAAACGCCTTTGACATTCATAAAATCTACCTGAAAATGTTTTTGGTTTTTTGTGGATGGTGGGTGTAAGTAAGCATACTTGGGTCATGCCTTTCTAGCTATTTACAACTCTTTACTTCCCCATGGCCACTTAGTATGCGCTGCAAGAAAAAAGCAAATTACATTTTCCAAGATTTTAGGTCAGTCTTGTCCCGCTCAGCGGGATGTTTCGCTGGAATTTATGCTGAGCGGAGTCGAAGTATCAAGAAAAATGAAAGCTACAGAACATGTATCTTTTAACTATCATCTATCCAATTTTTTTCTTCCTACCTATTGATAACTCCGAAAGCCTATGGTATTAGGATAGGAGTTATTGTTATGTTGCTTTTGATTTAACTCTTGCGATAATTTCAATCATACACATATTCTTTCTCTAACTTTTTCCATTGCTGAAAAAGTTACAAAAAAGCTAGAAAAAAATATGCTTCTGCGCACAGGCCTGATGCACGGCCCGCATTTTTTTCAGCCCATCGCACGCCTCCTATTTAAACTATTATCATGGCTTCGCGATCGGAGGAATGAACTGCAAATGCCATTTGCCTGTTGTTGGTTTTTAGCGTAGCGTCACCAACAAAGAAACCGAAATGTCAGTCCAATTGCTTTTATAAAAGTTATTGGTCTATACTTCCCTTGCTATCAAATCTACTTGGCAGTTTTTAAAAGCATCGGGGCTTATGCTGGCATCAAGCCATAATTTTTCATTCTCATGTGTAAGGATAAGGGGCATGCGTTTTTTGGTATTGTGTATCTCTGCCATAAGCTCATTGGCTTCGGTGGTTACCATGGCGTAAGTATGCATTATTTCTCCTGTTTCCTTATCTGTCCACTTGCTGTATATGCCTCCTATCGCATAAGGTTCATCATTGGGCATGCTAATAAGGTATTGCTGTTTTTCTTTGCCTTTGGGGTCAAGCCATTTCCATTCATAAAAACCATCAACCAAAATTAAACAACGATTTTTCACTGCATTTCTAAATGAAGGAAGTTCGGTAAGTGTTTCAATTTTGGCATTTAAGGTATGCTTGCGTATGCTATTGTCTTTGGTCCAAAAGGGAATCAGTCCCCAATGATACAATTGAATTTGATTAGCATGACTATTGCATATCACAGGTGTTTGGGGATGTGTAAATCCATTGTATCGGTCGCTGCTCTCAAAATTATGATACGCTACTGTGGCTTCAAATCTTTCTTCAAGAGGTTTTATGTCTTTGCTTTGTTTGGTATGGTAACACATAAGATAGACTTATGATGGCAATATGTTAAAAGTAAGTTTCAAATGCAAGGTTTAGTTTACTCCTCCACACCTAAGTCAAAGTTTTAAACTTTATCTTCTACATCACTATCAAAGTTTAAAACTTTGAAAATGGTAGAAAGGAAATTTGTATTTTGAGAATAGACACTAAATTAATAACTATTTCTAAAAAAATCGTCATAGATATTATAAAAACATCAAACTAAACGAAATAAAAAAGAGGCTAAGGCCCCTTTTTTATTTCGTTTAACAATTCTTACCTATTTATTATTATTTTCTTTATCAAATATGCTCCATCCATTTCCACCTGGCAAAAATATAATCCTTCAGCAATATCAAGACCTGATATTTGCAGAACATTATTACCTGGTTTTACTGATACTATTTCAATGTCCTTAATTTTTCTACCATTCATATCCGTAATAAAAACCTTAGCCTGATTGGTGGAATTTGACATCAAACTAATTGTAAAGATATCTGCGGATGGATTTGGATATATATTCATTAAATGTGAATTCCCTAACTCGTTTTTACCTGTTAAAAAAAAAGAATCAACCGTAATAAATAAATTGAATGTATCTGAATATTTAATGAAATTACCCGTTTGTGCTTTAACCACCCACTTAATCATCAACGAATCACCTGGTTTAGCAAATAATGAATCAGCTAACACTTTTTGGTTGATGAATGCAAATGTATCCAATCCATTGTTTGAAGAGATTATTGAGTATTTAACTGCAAGTGGTTTATTATTCGAACCAAATAAAACTGTATATATGGTATTGCTTGAATTGGCAAGAGACTTAGAAGTATTCCAATCTAATTTAAAAGTACTACTTGGGTTTCCGAACAGTTTCAGGGTATCGTTGTTTGCCAAAGAATTGAGGGTAAAGGCAGCTAGGCTATCTTGAATTTCAATCACATCATTTGCCACCCTAGGAAGTATTTGATATCCGTTAAATGCATAAGGTGAACTTGTAGATGAACTTGTTTGTGAACCAATGCCAATGATTGAAAAATAAGTAGTTTGAGGCAATGGACTTCCGCTTAAGGCATTTGTAGTTGCCAACTTAACAACTACGGTATCAAGTCCGTTATCTTTTATTAATGAAACAGTATTAGTGCCATTATTCCTTACGGTAGGCCAGATGTTACCAGTAGGTATTTTTAAAAATTTCACGTTATCAATGCGTATCAAATTATTTTCAGTTTGCTCAGAAGGTATATTGTACACAACAGGATTATCAATAAGCTTGTTGCTATCTATTCTAATTATGGTATCTAAATTAGCTAGACTAACCAATCCCGCTGCTGAGGCAATAGTACCCTGCACTTCAACACTATCACCCTCTTTTACAATGTATGAAAAAGTTTTGGTTGTGTGTAATACATTTATTCCGCCAGTAGCATCTTTTAATAAAAATTGAAGCCCACCCTGATTAGCTCTTCTTTGGTTGAATCCATATACAATGCCTCGCAACGTAGCTCTTACTGCTAATGAATCTGCATCACCAGTATTTATATCACTTTTATTTAGGGCTCCTATATTTTTCAATACAGGAACACCAAGAGTGAAACCATTCGAAATATTTGATACCGAATAGGTTGAATCGGCATCTCTGACCACATAAATCAAAACCTCATAACTTGAGTTACCTGTTAGTCCAGTAATATTGACAAAATTAGTATCTCCCTTATAAATACATTTAGCCAAGGAATCATTCTGGTATTTTGTACTGATAGCACTCAAGAAATTGGCATTAGCGGTATAATATGAAACTGTTCTACTCGGAGTTCCAACATTTATAACTGAGCCTTGTTTTAAAAACACCAAAGTGCTGTGTGTTGCATTCACATATCCGCTTGGTTTTATCCAATTTGTTTTGGCTGTAATTTGACTCAACCCAGTAAATTTAGCTATACTAATTCCTGCGGGAGGCGCTTGCCTAGTACTTCCTGACCCATTAACTGGTATTGAGTAAAGATTATCCGAATCTCTTACTAAATATACAATTACATAATATAAAGTAGCGGTTGACAAATTTGAAATGCTTACATGATTTGAATCTCCTTTATAAACACAATAAGCACTAGAATCAAATTGATATTTACTACCCATGGCAAAAACAGAGTCTGCACTATAAGTCGAATCAATTTGATTTGGCAAACTTGAACTATAAACACTGTTCAATGCCTTTACAAAAACCAAACTAGTCATACCCGCATTGTTATAAGTCGGTGGTTTTATCCAAGTTATTTTAGCAGTAGATATGCTTAAACCAGCAAAAACAATATTGCTGGCAGAGGTAACGGCTGTTTGTAAATTGGCATTGCCAATTGTTGGTGCAGAATAGGATGAATCGGTATCGCGAACTATATAAACTAAATAGTAATAAGTGGCTCCTGCCTGTAATGAAGTTACATTTACAAAATTTGTATCTCCCTTGTAAACACACTTTGCAGCATTATCGCTTAACAAAGTGCTTGCATTGGTACTATTAAAATTGCTATCCGAAACAAAAGTATTGGCAATATTCAATGGAGTTTGTAAATTAATTGAAGAACCTGTTTTCAAAAACACCAATGTAGTCATGGTATTTCTATTATAATTTGTTGGTCTTGTCCAAGATACCTTAGCAGAAGAAAAACTAGTTGAGTTAAATACAGGAGCTGAAGCTGCTGTTGGTATAGAAAGTGTGGTCACATTGCTACTTGCAGCAATCGAATAAATAGAATCTGTGTTTGTAACATTATATACCAAGACATTATATAAAGTACCTGTTGATAATCCTGACAAAGAAACGGAATTAGAAATATTGTTATAAACACACTTTGCAGCAGTATCATTTTCAAAATGTGAATTGGACAATAAGAAATTAGAATTGGCAGTGTAAGCATTTGCACTTAAACTTGGAACACCTTGCGTTATGGCACTTAATGGCTTAATGAAAACCAAAGTTTTCATGGCGGTACTATCAAAATTATTAGGTTTGGTCCAATTAATATTAACTGATGAAATCCCAGTTGAAGTATAGCTCAAGCCTGAAACTTGATAGGGATTAACAACTCCATTTCCATTTAAATTACTCCAAGTGTTTGACATTCGAATTGCATCTATAAAAACAATAGGAGATGAAGCAGTGGCACCTTGTGTAATCACAATTTTACTCAAAGAGTTTGCATCAGCAGATGTCCCTCCTATCGTTTCTACAGTCGATTGACTTGGTTCTACTTGTGGCATACCACTTGAAAACATAAACACTTTAACAGAATCATCACGAGTAGTTGCCGTATTAAATTGATATTTTAAAACACATAAATAGGTGCTTTCCATAGCAAAAGTGTCAGCAGAGTATACAGCCAAATCAGTACCCTTTGAAACACCTATTTTATAATACCCAGGTGAAGATAATTTAATAAATACTCTACCTACAGCGGTTGTATTATTTGGAGCGGCAAACGAGAAAAAATAATTCCCGTTATTTTGTGCCATAGAATCATTCAATAAAAATGAAGCATATAAAGATTTGCTTGTAGTTATAGCAGATGATTCTTTATATACATCTTGCCCTGTTGCTCCTATTTGCAATGAATTTCCTATACCCCCACCAGCATATCCATTATAACTGAATACGCGAGAATTAACAGAAAGAACAGGAATTGATGCAGCAACTTGTGTCCAACCATTACTTGTCAAAGCTGAATTTATTGGATAATTGAACTCTTCATTCAAAAATAATTGAGCTGAAGCATTGCTTAAAAAAATGATTGCAAATACTAAAAGGGTGTAGATTTTTTTCATGTATAATATTTTTGGTAAACATAACAAATAACATCAATCCTTATTTAGTTTCAAAGATTAAAATCTGTTAATCACTTATTTATTGACATATTCGTGACTGTGGCATTAATAGAAAATTAATTCCAAATTGAATATATCCCTTACATTTGTCATACATGAAAAATGCCTTTATAGCCATCACATTTGTTTTATTTTTGCTTATTTCAAATTGCGACCAAAGCAATGGATATGATGATAACTCGTCAGGTGCAGTGTATGTAAAACCTTCGGTTGACTATAGAGGACGCTATAGAAAAGGGCATGTAAGATTTAAAACAAGTACGAAAAAAGATGCTTTAAAAAGCCAAGCACGCTCTAGGTACTATTATCATACAAGAGGGAAGTATAGGAAGCATTGATAACTGTCTACTATTATTCATTTAACAAAAATGATTATTTCACCTTCACAAAATCATAACTCAAATAATCAATAAAATCATTTACTTTAATTGTAATGCCTTTTACTGTTCCATCCTCCACTTTAAATGGTAACACTTGCACTCCACAAGTTACATCACTGTAGGTACATAAAAAATCGTGGTTATTTAAGTATGATAAACTTCCAATATTATTTGGATGATGGCTTAAGTGCAAGGTCAATTTACCTTTGCTTAGTTTCACTTCAGCATCACCATAAAAACTATTATTGTATACACCTACATAACTTTGCAAATCTATGCTAGGTTTATTTTTAGTTTGAGCTTCTCTTTGCAAATTGTCTAATTCTTTTTGCTCAGCCTCTCTAGATTTTTGTGATGACTTAAAATACATTTCACTTAAATTTCTATATGGCACATTGAGATAAGATTCCAATACTTGTTTTACCAAAGCATCATATAGTGAATTGGCATCCGTGTTGGTATACACCAAAACACCTAGATTTTCTTCAGGAATAAACTCAGTCTTTGTCACAAAACCATTTGCTCCTCCGCTATGCTCCCAAACCCTGCGACCTTCATAATCGTAGCTCTGCCACCCAAGTCCATAGGTTGAAAAATGCTTTGTTTTAAAAACCCTTGAATTCACATCACTACTTATCATATTTGATTTTCGGGTTTCAGCCAATACTGAGAAAGGAACAATTTGTTTGCCTTCAAATCTGCCACTATCCAATTGAAACAATAACCAATTGGCCATATCGCGAGCACATGAATTAATACTAGCAGATGGACCCATATTATCAATATTGGTAAAAGGCATGGTCATTAGTTTACCATTCACAAGGGTATGCGGAATACTCGCATTGGCATCATTGGCTATCATCTGGTAGGTGCTGCTTGTATGCTTCATTTGTAGCGGTTCAAAGAAATGATACTTAATAAAATCATCCCAACTGGTGTCAGTTACATTTTTAATCAACTCCCCTGCTGTAATAAAGGCCGCATTGCAATACCCATACTTGTATCTGAATGGATAAACTGGTTTTGTTAATGCTAAGTGTTGGATAATCTCTTTTCTTGTTAAATTACTTCCCCAATTCAAAAAATCCCCTTGAAAAGTTTGCAATCCTATGCGATGACAAAGTAAATCTCTTACTGTGCATTGGCTAGTATAAGTATCATCATACAATTTAAAGTCGGGCATGTATTTAGTTACCTTATCATCCAAAAGCAATCGTTTTTGTTGGTTTAATAAGGCTATTGATGTTCCAGTAAAAGCTTTGCTGTTTGAGGCAATTTGAAACAAAGTATATTCATCCACCTTTTCCGGTTTATGTATGTCCTTTACTCCATAACCTTTGCAATGCACAATCTTTCCATCTTTTACGATAGCAATAGCCAAACCTGGCACTTGCCATCTTTGCATTTCTCTGTTTACATAAGCCTCCAAAGAGTCTTTAACAAAAACAGGCTGTGCCACTGCCGTTAGTTGTAGGCATGCTAAAAGTGTAATTAATATTAAACGCATGTGTGATTTTTTTTGATAAAATAAATAATAACGATTTTGTTTTGGTACTTCAATTACCTTGAACTCTCTTTCCCCTCGTCTAACTGCTTATCAAAAGGATTGTTTTTAAATGGATAAACCAATTGCTTAGTATAACCTTTAGGAAACTGAGCTTCGTTTAAGCCTGTTCCTCTTGGCCATTCATTTTCGGGTAAATAATAGGTGCCAAAAATTCTATCGATAAAAGGAAAAAACACAGCAAAATTCTTCCCGTATTTATCTTCTTCAACACAATGATGCCAATGATGGTATTGTGGCGTGGTAAATAGGTATTTTAAGAAACCTATGTTAATGCGGGTATTAGCATGAATAAACACAGCATGAATAGCAATCACAACGATATAGATATTAAACACTAAAGGAGAAAAACCACACACATATAGAGGAATGAATGTTATAGAACGAGTAAAGAAAATATCAATAAAATGGGTACGCGAACCTGCCAACCAATCCATTGTTTTGGTTGAATGGTGAACTGCATGAAAACGCCATAAATACAGATTTGAATGAAATATACGATGTGCCCAATATTGAAAAACATCGGTAATAAAAAAGGCTAAGAATATTTCAACAGCCAATGGCAAACTTTGTATCCATAATTGAAATGCTTCCAAATTCATTTTACCAAAAAACACCACTGCAGGCTCTTGGGTTATCACACCAAAAAACTGAATACAAAGATGACTGATGGCAAAATAAATTAAATCTGTTCTCCATTCAGTGTGAAACCTGTCTTGTTCTTCTCTCTTCGGAAAAATCATTTCGATAGGAATAAAAATAATCGCCATCAGCAACAAATCTAGCAGCAGCCAATCAAGACCCAAATGCCAATTTACTTTTTCAACCGCACGACCCTGTACATCAAATCCGCCAATAACTATGGTCACACAGGCTATTAATATTCCTAAGATTCCTCTTTTCCTATCACTACTCAAAAGCACATTGCTTAAACCAAAAACCAATGAGGCTATGATGGTTAAGGTAAGTAAAGTTTTCATTGACTTGGCTGTATATACCTCTCTAAATTCAGGTGTGGTAAATATTTCAGGAAAATAAAAACATATAAGTCCCCCAAGGGCTAATAGACTTAAAAACACGGATACATATCCGCTTACAATGCCTTTTCCAATAGCATATCTTTTCACAAATGATTTAATTGCACTCATATTCTTATTATACAATTATAGATTTTATTTTCACAAATTCTATTTAACCAATTTAAAATTAAGGGTAGTATTAGATATGCTAATATTTTAATCTTTCATCAAATCCATACTCAATTCAACATAAATTGTAATTGCAAAGATTTGACCGTGGCTATAATAGACGAAGGCTGCTTTAATCATTTTAAAGCAGCCTTCTTGTTTTGTGAGGCAGAATATGTATTATCTATTTACTTAATAAAGTAATTTAGTTTCTAACTTTTATAAGTTTCAATTTCAATCGGCTTTTGTAAATTCCAAATGTGCTACTGGCAATGGCTATCGTTGTTGTGAAAAGAATAAGTATCATGATTTAATTGATTTGTGATTAATACTTTACAAGAAAAAGGCCAAAACTCAAACGACTTAAAATCATGCAATTAAAGAAACACATGTTAAAATTAATTGTCACATTAATACAATAAATCCCATTATGAAACATATCCCTAAAATACAATAACTTTTCTCGTAACAAAATTTCCAATAATTGCTTGGCTCATTTAAATTTGTAGCCATTTTAATACCCAAAATCCTAGGTATTATTTATATTGCTCTTAAAACTTATTAAAAATAAACCAGACTAATCATTATGAAAGTTATTCAAGCAAAGTACATTTTGCAACAATTAAATTTTGATTTAATTGGCAAAGACTCGTATCGCGGTATCACCCTAACCTACGCATGGCTCGCCAATCAATTCGGTCACATTGCCTTAGGATTCATCCCCACCATATTAATTTACCAAATCCTAAAGCCCTATTTCTCAGCACAGAGGCTAAACCTATACACAGGTATTGGGGTGAGCCTATTTTGGCTATTTTTTGAAACCTACAATTCACTTGGGCCCATCCTAAGAAAAACCAATGTGTACGTTTTTAATCCTGATTTCTCAAATGTGGCCTTCGACACTGTCACAGATGTTTGCTTTTTTGCTTTAGGTGCATTTCTTGCGGCCACCGTCATTCAAGTAAACTCTACTTTGGTAGTGCTTAATGTTATGTTGCTTGCAGCCATAGCTTATCCATCATACTATTGGTACACCACCAAAATGTACCAACAAGAAGCCAAACTGCCATTCCAATTCAGACTAAGCCAATGGCAGAATAAACTTGACGAAAACAGCAAGCAAATTATTACCAATTACCTTAACAGCAACCAAAATGGGCAACATTTACTCATTTTTGGCACCTACAAAAGAGGTAAAACCAGTTTGAG
>JBBALJ010000085.1:0-13243 GCA_040403075.1 Bacteroidia bacterium | reverse complement strand
CGCTTTTATCGTTTTCTCCTAAAAAGTTTAAATATCTCAAACACTCCAAAAACCATGGCCCAAAATCCAATAAGGTCGCCATTTTGGGTGAAAAAAGTTTCTTCTTTGTGCAAGGGTACTTTCGCTCTGAGAACAGCTTCCTTCCACCATTCCGATTGACTCACAATATTGCCTTCTTCATCTATGAAACCTGAGATGCCTGTATTTGCACTTCGTGCCACCCATCTTCGGTTTTCGATGGCACGTAATCGAGCGAAGTCGAAATGCTGACGATAGCCAGGCGTATTACCCCACCATCCATCATTAGTAATGATACAAATAATGTCAGCACCTTTTTTAATATAACTTGCTACATAGTCAGGAAACACAGATTCGAAACAGATAACAGGGGCTAATTTTGTTTTTTGATAAGAGTAGAAAACCTTGGCTTCTTTGTCGCTTGCCAAGCTGCCACTTGTTCCCCCTAAATTGATCGAAACTTTTTCTAAGAAACCAAATATTTCAGGATAAGGCATACGCTCAACACCTGGCACCAATTTCGATTTATGGTATATCTGCAATGAATCAAATTTGCTTAAATACATGGCAGTATTATATACATCATAGAAAAGGCCATCGCTATATTTTCTTGCAGTTATTGTAGGCTTATTGTTACTTTGATAAAACCTGTAAGTATCCGCACCTGAAAGCAAACCAATATTAGGATGTTTTTCTAAAAAGCTCAATACCTTTTGGTATACTCCTGCATTCTGTAAATTACCTTCTTCAAGGTTGCCTAGCAAGGCTGTCTCGGGCATCAACACAAATTGGGTCAGGCTATCTATTTTTGTTTCTGCTAAGGTAAGAATCTTATCTGTTTGGGCCTCGGGTGTCATTCCCTCAAACTTGTCTTTGTAAGGGTCGATATTGGGTTGCACCACCACCAAATCTGCCGTTTGTCGTTTTATAATTGCTTCCTTTTCTTGTCTATTATTAGCAATATATAAAGACAAAAAGATTGGAGTGAATAGATAAAAGAAAGCCAGATTAAAAACCTTAGCATAATTATCTGATTGGATTCTTTCTTTCCAAGTGCTAACTAGGGCATATAGTTTATAGTTGACAAGTAATACCCACAATGAACCTCCGGCAACACCAGTGTATTCATACCATTGTACCAAAGCAGGTGTATATGAAAAAACATTACCTAAACTTAACCAAGGGAAAGAAAATTGCCAATTGGTATGTAACCATTCATACGATAACCATAGAAAGATGAATGCCCACATTTTGTTGTTATTCTCTTCTCTCTTTTGGATGATGTGAAAGATAAATAGAGGCAATGTCATCATAAGGGTATTGATGAAAAATGCCGTTATTGCTCCTTCTGGTGAAGCATTCCAAATCCAATAGACCGTGCTGCAATTAAATAGAAATAGTGAAAGGAAAACATAAGCAAAAAAGAGTAGTCTTGATGACTGAGGTTGATTTTTTCTAATTTCTACTTCTAAATAAAATAATGGAATTAAGCCAATAAATATGAAAGGCAAAGCCCTAAAAGGTTGCCATGCCAATGTCATAAGTATGGCCGAAATGCTGCTTAATAGAAAGTATTTTAAATGCTTATTTTTTACCTGCGATAACAATGACGAATTCTCCTTTTATAGTTCCGTTTGTATAATGTTCTAGTATCTCTTGAAGGCTGCCATTTACAGTTTCTTCAAACATCTTAGTAAGTTCTCGGCTAATGCTAGCTTGTCTGTCAGCCCCAAAAAACTCAATAAGTTGGGCAATTGTTTTGAGTATGCGATGAGGTGATTCATAAAATATCACTGTTCTTTCCTCTTCAGCTAATTTTTTTAGCATCGTTTGTCTGCCCTTTTTTTCAGGCAAAAAACCTTCAAAGCAAAAGCTATCACATGGCAATCCGCTTTTTACCAAAGCGGGAACAAAGGCTGTTGCGCCTGGCAAACAATCAACTGCAATACCCTCTTTCACACACTCGCGAATGATTAAAAATCCGGGGTCGCTAATGCCTGGTGTGCCCGCATCACTTACAAGGGCTATTTGTTTGCCACCTTTTAACTCCGAAACTAAGTTATGAAATACCTTATGCTCGTTGTGTTGGTGGTATGATTGAAGTGGTTTTTGAATTTGATAATGTTGAAATAGTTTAACGGTTTGACGGGTATCTTCAGCTAAAACCAAATCTACCTCTTTAAGTATTCGCAGTGCCCTTAGTGTAATATCTTCAAGGTTGCCAATGGGCGTTGGAACGATGTATAATTTGCCTTCACCCATACCTTATTTGCTCTCTAGTTGTTCAGCTTTTTTTCTTGCTTGTTCTTTGCGCCAAGTATTCACAATTGGGATAGTAGTTACTGCAATAAAGGCAATCACAATCCAATTCAAATAATCCAAAGCATTGGGTACAAACTGACCGACAAAATATCCTGCTGTTACAATTACACTTGGCCAAAGAAATGCGCCTACAATATTATACAAGAAGAATATTTGAGGACGAACCTTTACTACCCCAGCAAGAATAGGAGCGAAGGTGCGCACAATGGGTAAGAACCTACCCAAAATCAATGCCAATCCACCATATTTTTTATAGAATACCTCCGCTGTTTCAATATATTTTCGTTTGAAGAAAAAGGTATCTTTTTTTTTATAAATAGCTTCTCCCGTTCTATGACCGAACCAAAATCCAAAATAATAACCACAAATGGCCGCTATACCAATTCCAAAAATTAGGTTTTCAATTTCAACATGTAAAACTTGATTGGCTGAAGGGTAGGCTAGAAGGCCTGCTGTAAATAACAATGAATCTCCAGGTAAGAAAAAGCCAAAGAAAACCCCATTCTCTAAAAAGATAATGATAAGAATTAAAGCCAATCCGCCAAATTCTATTAGTTCCTGTGGTTTAAATAAATCCCAAAAGCTGTTCAATGTTTTTAGTTTTATTGATTACGAATTAAAGGCTTTTGCTTGAATTAACAACGCATTTCAGTTTTAATGATATAAGTTATCTCTTGAAATAAAAGTCACCGCCTTCATACTCCATAGCTTCTGCCAATGAAATTTGTACCAAATTCTCATTGTTAAGTTTAAACAATTGGTAACCCAATGGTAACAATATATCAAACATCTTTTGTCTGTTTTCTTGACCCGAAATTTCAATCTGGATAATGGGGAAGTGCTTTTTCAGGGTATTAATTAGATGCGGGAATAGATATATCTCATAACCTTCTACATCACATTTAATGAAGTCAATTTTTTCAATTGGAGCAAACAACTCATCTGGAATGCGCATATCCGTTTCATAGGTCTGCATTTTGCCAGTCTCTTCATTGTCATCCGAAAGCACTTTTGTTAAACCATGTCTGAAAACCCCATTAATAGTTGGTGTTCCCATGGTTATCTTTTTGTTCTCTGCACCAAGTGCTGTTTGGTATAGGGTAATGTTGTTTAATGCGTGTTTGAAAGTGTTTTTAAGAAATACTTTCGCAAACAAAGGCACTGGTTCAATGGAATACACCCTACCAGAATCACCTGCATATTTAGATAAAAATACAGAGTAATAACCCACATTGGCACCAATGTCTACGCATGTATAACCAGGTTTTATAAGGCTTTGCAGGTAAAATAACTCTGGATATTTGTCTTTTAGCATGCCACCTTTAATTAGGCGTATATATATATCGCTTACCCATGATAAATAAGATTGGTAACCTAAAACTTTTAATAGTATCGATCGAATGGTTTTTTCCATCTTATTGTTTTATTTCCTCAAAATCCACATATTCACCAATGTTTTTATCTTTGTTAACCGACTTGCTGGTATTGCTTGGTTTAACATGCAATTCAGCATCGTTTTCGTGATTTGTTTGTTGGTCATTGTTTTGGTTATAATGGTAAGCTTTCACTTTAAATAAGTTTCCAAACAAGAACTTGAATACAAAATAAAACAATGCTAGGTAAAGTATAAATTTCATTTTTTTGTTGTTATCGGCTGCAAGTAAACAAAGATGGTGCTAATTTCTAAATATGACATAATTGCATTCAGTCTTTTTTTAGTTTATTGTGTATCAAAATTAGACATTGATGTGAAAATTGTTCACAAATGGGAATTTCGCCCAAATTAGTATTTATTTAAATAGCTGAAATTCAATTATATAAATAATAGGTTTGAGGTTTGATAATGAATTGGCACAGGCAGAACAAAATCTGCACTTAAATTAGTACCCTGAAAAATATGTTCAACTTTGTAAAAAAATGGTTAGTCAATTTAAAAATAAGCACAAGAACTGCGCTTAGTTTTTTTGCCATTATTTTTACGGCATTGATAACCAGCATTTCAGCAATCTTATTGCTTCAATACGCCAAACAGATAGATTTTAAATTATCAAACAATTTTGAACCTGCCATTTCAGCTACTAAAGATATTGAATTTATTATGTCTGAGACGGGAAGATACACTTATGATTGGGTTTACAATCCATCCAAAGACAAAAAACTGAAACTACAGAAAATTCTAGATAAGCAGTATAGAAAGAGGAAAATCTTTTTAATTGAACTATTGCAACAACCCGAACTTGAACAATCAAGAAGAAGGTTGGTGAAGGTGGATGGCGATTTTCTGAAAATAGTAGAAAAGGAAAGAAAAGTAATGTCTATCCTACAAAACGATGCTGACTATAAAAACCCTTTAAAATTTGGTGCTGCAAGTAAAATAAACAAAGAGATTGAAAGCGACCTAAAAAAATTGGATATAGATATAGAAGAGGTTGAGTTAATGGTGATAGCCTCGTCAAGAAAATTGAGTCAAAAAAAATATGCGAGTTATAGCACTTTGTCATCTTTGTTAGTAATCATGCTCATTGGTTTGGTGGTGGTAAGTATCATTTCATTAATGATTACAAACAGCACAGTTATTAAACCAGTAAGCGAACTAAGTGAGGTGTTGGATGCTGTCGGGCGAGGGCAAATTGTTAACTACGAAATGCAAATGCCGCGAAAAGATGAAATTGGTGTTATTCAGCAATCTACAGTTACTTTAATAAAAGGTTTGAAAGCCAAGGCAGATATTGCCAATGCAATTGGTAAAGGAAACTATGATATTGAGTTAAAACTTCAAGGTAAAAATGATAAATTGGGCAAAGCATTGATTGAAATGCGGGATAATTTGAAGAGTTCAATGCTAAAAGAAATTGAGTCTAAGAAATCCCTAGAAAAATATACGCTGAGTTTAGAAAAGAAAAATAAAGAATTAGACCAATTTGCTTATATAACTTCACACGATTTAAAGAGCCCTTTGCGAGGAATTAATAACCTTTCAGAGTGGATTGAAGAAGATATGGGTAGCTTAATGACCGATGATAGCAAAGGTTACTTTAAGTTAATGCGCGGTAGAATACACCGTCTAGAGTCACTTATCAATTCATTATTAAAATATAGTCGATCGGGTAAATTGGGCGGTGAAAAGGAATGGGTTGATTCGCGTGATTTGGTACTTAATTTACTACGTATAATAAACCCGCCAAGCAAACACGTAATATACTTTGATGATGCCTTACCAAATGTGAATGCTGTAAGAAAAGATATTGAGGATGTTTTTTATGAATTGTTAACGAATTCAGTAAAATATGCCAATATAAACAAGCCAGTCATCAACATTACTTATCAACACGTAGATGGAAAACATAAATTTTGCATTGCAGACAATGGCATAGGTATAGCTCCAGAATACCACAACAAAATTTTTACGATTTTTCAAACACTTGAAGCCCGTGATAAGTTCGAAAGTGTAGGAGCAGGGCTTGCTATAGCCAAAAAAATTGTGGAAGAAAACAATGGTGAAATTTGGGTAGAATCAGAGAAAGGTAAAGGATCGAAATTCTACTTTACTTGGCAAGATACAGTTGAAAACTAGCTAAAATTAGTCACAATTGGATTTTGATAATTTGACCCTTTGATTAACTCAAAATTGAAATATATATTGCAATAGAAAAATTATTATGATGAAAGATAAAATTATAAAAATTCTATTAGTTGAAGATGATGAAGTGGATGTCATGAATGTGAAAAGAGCTTTCAAGAAAAATAATGTTACCAACCCCTTATACGTTGCTGGGAACGGAATTGAAGCACTTGAATTTTTAAATTCAGAATACAATACCAATCCACATGATTATCCGCGAATTATATTGCTTGATTTGAATATGCCAAAAATGGGTGGAATAGAGTTTTTAAGAGAATTAAGGAATAATGACCATCTGAAAAATATCAGTGTTTTTGTGATGACCACATCCAATGAAGATAACGATAAGATTGATGCATATAACTTAAATGTAGCTGGTTATATACTTAAACCGCTTTCGATGGACCAGTTTATGAGTGTGGTATCTACACTTAATAATTACTGGAAGCTTTGTGAATTCCCAGTTTAATACTTATCTCTGTTGTAAATAATGGATAGTCAAGCCTCATACAAACTATTACTTATTGATGATGACGAAGTCGACATCATGCAATTTGAAAGAGCCCTAAAAAAAACAGGACTTGTTTACAATTTAGATATTTGTAAGAATGCCCAAGAAACCCTTGAAATCATAAGTAAAGATGTTTTTGATTGCATTTTTCTTGACTATCAATTGCCTGGTATTGATGGGCTGCAATTACTAAAAAAAATAAGAGATAAGGATGTTCTGACCCCTGTTGCCGTATTGACTTCTCAAGGGGATGAGAAAGTGGCAGTGCAAATGATTAAGAGTGGGGCATTTGACTATTTTGCCAAATCTGATATCACACCAGATAGCATTCAAAAAGTTGTGATTTCTGGTATACGTTTGTGGGAGGTAGAAAACCAACGCAAACGTGCTGAAGAAGAAATTAAGGTTAATAATTATAAACTTAATGCGATTCTTGAGAGTACTACCAGTATTATTTATGCAGTTGACAAACAACTGAATTTATTATCATTCAACTCGACCTTCAAAAACAATATACAATCTAGAACTAATACTGATGTGAAAGAGGGGATGAACTTTGCCATGATAAACTTCAAAAACTCTGAGCGAGATAACATCGTTTCAAGTATTGATAGAAGTTTGCAAGGAGAGCAGTTTACTCAAGTAGAAGAATTTGAAATGGGTGGCAGTGCGGTTTATATAGAAACTACTTACAACCCCATTTATGTTGCTAATAACGAGATAACGGGTGTGGCTGTTTATTCGCAAGACATTACAGAAAAGAAAAAGTTTGAACACGATTTGTTGCAGGCTCGTAATGACGCTATTGCAGCAGCTAAAGCCAAGTCAGATTTCCTTTCAAACATGAGTCACGAGATTCGTACACCCATGAATGCCATTCTAGGTTTGACTGAATTGTTATTAGAAGAAAATTTTACTGGTGGAAATTTAGAGAACTTAAAATCTATTAAATATTCAGCTGACAATTTATTGGTAATTATTAATGATATCCTTGATTTTAGTAAGATAGAAGCGGGTAAAATTACCTTTGAAAACATCGACTTTGATTTACGCCTTCGTATGGCCGAATTGAAGAAAACATTTGATTACAGAGCTAAAGAAAAAGGACTTGAATTCAATGTAACGGTGCCTGAAAATATTCCTAATTATATAAAAGGTGATCCGTACCGATTAAATCAAATACTGTTTAACTTGGTGGGAAATGCCATTAAGTTTACATCAAAAGGATTTGTAGAGGTAAAAACTTCTATTAATAATGGTGAAGATGACGGTAAGATAAACCTTGTTTTTGATATCGTTGATAGCGGTATTGGTGTCCCTGAACATAAGCAAAACAAAATTTTTGAGAGCTTTACCCAAGCCTATACTGACACAACTCGTAAGTTTGGTGGCACAGGCCTAGGATTGGCTATTACCAAAAACTTAACCGTTTTACAAGGTGGTTCAATTAATATTAAAAGCAAGGTAGGAAGCGGAACAACTTTCACTGTTGAAATTCCATTTGAAGTAGGTAATCCTGATGCTTTAGAAAAACAAGATAAAACAGAAAAAGACCTCATCCTTGATTTGTCTGAAATCAAAATTCTTTTGGTGGAGGATAATTTGATGAATCAGTTTGTGGCGAAACAGTTTTTCAAAAAATGGAACAACGAAATTTCTATTGCTAATAATGGTTTAGAAGCGATTGAAATATTGGCAAAAGACGGAAGTTTTGATTTGGTGCTAATGGATTTGCAAATGCCTGAATTGAGTGGTTTTGAAGCCACAGAAGTGATTAGGGCTGAACATACCAAAGTGAAGAATAGAAATATTCCAATCATTGCCCTATCGGCTGATGCCTTCCAAGAAACAAGAAGAAAAGTTTTAGAAGCAGGTATGAATGATTTTGTTACCAAGCCATTCAAGCCAGAGGAATTGTATCACAAAATTGTGAAGTACAAACCCCTGAAAGGAAATAAATAGTCACCACTTTTTTTCTAAAAATCCATATCTATTCCAAAGCGCAGGAACCAATCGTTGCTGCCACCTATGGATGTTACTTTTCCTGCATCTACCCTTAAGAAAGTTAAGATATTGCTTAGCCCAAAATACACTTCATTATAAGTGAGATTGGGTGTGTAGAGGAAGTTTACCCCAGCCACTTCATTGGCATGAATCTTACGTAACAAGGGCACTTTGCCAATTAAGAATCCTCTAAAGTTCTGCATGGCATGTGCCTCAATAAACTTATCATTGGTACTAAATTGATAATAGTTCAGAGCGTGAAATCCAGTTAATCTAACCCTTGTTTCTTCGCCCGTAGCATTCAAGTTTTTAGGGTTGTGCAAAAACATGGTTTGATTGCCATTGAAATGCTTGTAATCTGCAAAAAGCATATTGTCTGTTGAAAGAAATATTCCTGCATTTACATCAAACTTCAATTCGCCTAATAGTTTCAAATTAATGTCTTTTCCTGTACCTGCCTCCAAATACATATAGTTGAATTTGCCCATATTATTGCTACTAGCCGTCATGATGGCATTTTTGAAGCTGAAATACAAATCAGGATATTTCGATTCCAACACATTCTTAAAGTTTGGAAACATTTCATATTTCTGTTTGATTACATACCTTAATGAAATGCCATATTCTATGGTAGAATGACTATTAAATGCAGGTGCATCGTTTGTTGAATTAACTGGGTTGTTAGAGGTATAAGCTCTTTTGTCTTTATCAGCAAATGAATAATTGGTGTGGTTTACCATGGCATCTCTTTGGTAATATTGTACATTGGCTTTGGCATATAAGCCATTGCTCAATTCTTTTCTTCCTGAAATAGATATCACATCTTTCTGTAATACTTTCATGTAATTGAGTCTATCAAACAAGGTGTATCCAGCATTCACAATTTTACTAATGGGTTCTGCTTGGTTGTATTGCTCAATAAATCGCCCAGCTTTGAAAGAGATGCTTGTGCTGGTCCTATTATCTATGGTTTTGAAATATTGAATACCTGGAGCAAAGTTTTGGTTAGCAAATCCATATCTTAAGGTGGTGGTGAGATAGGTTCTATCTCTTCCTAGATAATACTCTTCATTACTGCCAGAAAATAATCGATAACTAATATTGAAATTAGTGTATAAACCTTCAACTGTGTTGAATCCAAAAGCAAATAACAATGGGTCGAAGGATAAGGATTTGCTGAGGGTGTCATTACGCTTGCTATAGTTATATCCACTCAAAAATACCTTATCAATTGTGATTTTATTTCTAACCCTCGATACAGAATCTAAATAGTGAGGTGTATGTTGTGCTTGATAAATACTATCTGATTTACCATAGTGTTTTTCCTCTTCGGCAGTAAGCATAATGGTTCGAGTAGTTTTCCAATACATACTGTCTTTTCGGTTTGCATTCCTATCTATTTTGAAAGTTTCGTTGCTAAAGAAACCTGGAGGGTAACTGCGATTGAGGTTATAGTTGCTCATACTTGCCATATTCACATCATTAGCACCAAATCCAAATACTTTTATGTGACTATAAATTTTCATTTGCATTGGCACCCAAGTATTATTGATGTTAACCATTTCTTGTTGCAAATTCACTGTATCTACAAATTGTATTTGCGCATCCTTTGTGGCACGCAAATCCGCACCATATATTTGATAATCGTTGGAAGTGATATAAATATAACCTTGAAACAATGGATCTCCTTTGCGAAGTGGTATGATTTCTATTTTGTTCACTTCCTTGTTATCTATATAAAAACTACCTTTAAACTTATATTTATAACTAAGTGTAGCCAAGGGTGCAATAGGCGATACAAATGGCCTTTCGCTATAATAGCTTAGGTCTATGGTAGGCTCATACAAATTGAAGAATACATCTTTTACCCTGTTCCAACTAAAGCCTTGCTTCTGTCCAGCTACTTTGCTAGCCATCATTTCCTCTTTATTGTTATCGGGTTTTTCAAAGTAGTATTTTGCCGATGATTCGGATAAATAAACAAGCCCTAAATCGTTTGAATCAATCACCTCACCATTGGCAACTAGCTTCAAAAAGAAGGGCATGTTTTTAGGTACTTCCAAAAGTTTTACATTCGATTTCATATACACATCCGATGAAAAAGATTTCACTCTATCGTAGTTTTCTTTTCGCTTTTTGATTGCCTGCTTGATGATACCCAAAGCTGGATCAACTGCATTGGCAACAACCGTTACTGTTTTCATCTGAATGTTTTCAGACTTCATTTTGATAACTAAGTTTTGTGTTCTTGTTCTCAATCCAAGTTTGATTTTTTGTTTTTCATAAGTTAATGACTGAACCACCAATGTAGCGTTGTTAAACTCCTTTACTTTTAATTCAAACTCACCGTTTTGATTACTTGTCGTGCCTATTTTGCTTTCTTCTAAATACACATTGGCATAAATAACTGGTTCATTAAACTCATCCACCACTTTACCTTTTAGGCTGATGTAGTTTTCTTTCACTCCCAAACATTGCATAACAAAAGCCGTGCGATAAGCTTGTTCTATAAGTCTATTGTACCTACCAGAAGAACCACCATGTCCACCTTCCATCACAGTTTTGAATAAAAGCATATTGGTATCGGTTTTCAATTCTCTTAACTTAGCTACCCATTTGGCAGGCTCCCAATAGCCCACTTGGGCATCATTGTAGCCTGCAGTTACAAGCATATGAGGATATGCCTTTGCTTCCACGTTATCATAAGGCGAATAGGATATCATGTAGTCGTAGTATTTCTTGATTTTTGGGTTACCCCATTCTTCAAACTCGCCTGTAGTCAAAGGAATACTCTCATCTAACATGGTATTGATTACATCCACAAAGGGCACACTGGCTATAACACATTTGAATAAATCAGATCGCATATTGGTAACGGCCCCCATTAACAAACCTCCAGCAGAACCACCTTCTACAGCTAGTTTAGCTGTGCTGGTGTATTTCTCTGTTATCAAATATTCGGCACAAGTAATAAAATCGGTGAAGGTGTTTTTCTTATGCAACATGCGGCCATCATCATACCATTCTTGACCCATTTCTCTACCTCCTCTGATGTGTGCAGTTGCCACAATAAATCCCCTGTCAAGCAAACTAATATTGAGTTGGTTGAAATCGGGCATAGAGCTGGCTCCATAGCTGCCATAGCCGCCTAGTAATAATTGATTATTGCCATTTTTAAGCATTCCTTTTTTATATGCCAAGGTAATAGGTATCATCACACCATCTTTGGCTTTTGCCCAAACCCTTTCGCTAGCATATAGGTTAGGATTATACTTTCCATTAATACTATCCATATCATAAAAAGTTTGCTTTTTTGTGTTTAAATCGTAGTTAAACTCTTCCGAAGGAGTAACCATATTTTCTGCACTGTACCTTATTTCATTGGTCTTTTCGTAATCATAATCTTCAATATTAAAAGACATGCTGCCAAATGTTATTTTTGATTTTAAGGTATCAATTTGATTGGTCTTTCTTTGCTTAATCAAAATTCTTTGTTCTACATTTTGTTGCTCGCTCCAAATAAGGTAGTTTTTCAATAAACTATAACCAGAAAACAAAACCCCTTTTCGGTGTGGAATTACCACTTGCCATTCTTTGCAAGACTTAGCACTGATAGGAGCTTTCATCAATTGTTGGTTAAGGGCATTGTAATTGGTTTGAATATAAAACTCATCCCCTTCATAGTGATTGATATCGTATAGTAATGCCGCTTCTCTTTTCTTAAACAAAACTGGTTTTGCATGCACATCATCTGCACTCCAATACCAAGCTTCGCTGCTTTGGCTTTTGCTTGCTTCCATGATGATGAATTTTCTTGATGAAGAGCGTTTAAGTCCGATTTCGTATGTTTTATCAGGTTCTTCATATAGCAACTCATCATCTGTAGGGTTAGTTCCAAGCGTGTGTTTGTAAAGTCTATAACTGCGTTTGGTTTTGGCCTCAGCTTTTGTGTAGTAAATGGTTTTATTGTCGTTGGCCCAACTTACACTTAATACGCTATCAATTTTTTCATTCTTTAGGGTAGAATCAATATCCAATATTTTAAAATACATGGTGGATACCAAACTTCCTTTGGTGTCAACACCATAGGCTATGATGGATTGGTCGGGGCTGTAGTTTAAAAACTGTAATGAGAAATAGAAAAACTCTTTTGATAGCTCGTTCAAGTCAAGCACCACTTGCTCCTTGGCGCTTAAGCTGTCTTTTTTGCGGTATAAGGCGGGATAATCTTTATCTGCCACATTTCGGCTATAGTAGTAATAGCCTTCGTTTTTCTGCGGTTTGCTGTCAAAGGTCTCTTTTACCCGACTTCTGTATTCATCAAACAAAACCTTTTGAAGGGTGCTGCTCGCCTTCATTTTGTTATCTGCGTATGCATTGTTGGCATATAGGTAATTGATAACCTCTGGACTATTTTTATCCCTTAGCCAAAAATAATTGTCACTAAGGGTATCGCCATGTATGATGGTTTGATGCAGTATCTTCTCTGCTTTTGGAGCACCATTTTCTTGGGCTGAGGCAGCATGTAACAATAAAAAGGCTAGAAGTGCAGTGAACAGTGTTTTTTTTATCATAATGAGCAGATTTCAGACTAATACGATAAGCAATATAAAAAAGTTACAGTGATAGCTTTTAAAAATGTGTTGCTTGGATAAAGCTGAGCTACTTTGTTAGAGCAATTCAAACTGAATTAAATATATTTGTGTGTGGAAAATGACTTTGAGGCACAAGCTAACAACGCATTACCTGAGCACAATGCTTGCGCT
>JBBALJ010000084.1:0-13373 GCA_040403075.1 Bacteroidia bacterium | reverse complement strand
CCTTACAATCTATTAATTCAGTGCATACCTATTTCAATGGTAAACTAAAAATAGATGTTGCTCCAAAATATACAGATGAATTAGTCGTTAGCCGTGAAAGAGCACCAGATTTTAAGGCTTGGTTAGGGGCATAAAGCTAGCTTTAGATTTGGCATAATAAACCCACCCCTAGCCCCTCCGAGGAGGGGAATGTTCATTCGGAATTCTAATAGCTTTTGTAGATTTGTTAAACCAAGTCCATTTGCTCATATTTGTTAGTAACAAATAATGAAGTCAATAATACATATCGTATTTCTTTTAATGGCAATTTTGCTAATGAATGCTTGCCAAAAAGATTGTCCAAAAGGCATTCAGTATTCATATAAATACTACAATATTAGTGAAAGTGTTAAGCAAACATTTCCTTATCATTTTAAAGATACACAGGTTTGGATTAATGTAAATACAAACGACACTTTACACTATGTTTTAAAGGATACTGTAAGTGCCTATGATACCACAATGGTTTCTCCAACAGAAGGGTGTGTGCAGAATAATTATACTTATTATGGGGTATTTTCTTTTAAATTTAATTGTATTGATGACAGCTTGTTTAGTTTTCATCATAGCTATTATTATGATATAAGGCAAGAGCTATTCTTTAAGAATAAGGGGTACTATTCCTATATTTCGACAAATGACACAATTATTAATTTTACAAAAATTTATAAGGAAGTAAGGGATAGAAAATATTTCTGGGAAAACTTCGAGGATGGCATAGTAAGAATCACAATGGGTGATGCGAAATTGTACAGAATAAAATAGAGCCCGCAGTCTGCCAATGCATTTTAATTTATCTAAACCCTTCGTTTTGTGTTTGTTGTCAATGCCTGCATATAAATGAGAGAATTCATATAAAATAAGCTGATTTAGTTTTAAACTTGCCAAAGAAAGAATTAGCCATGTCAACACTTAAAGAAGACGCATTAAAATACCATAGTAAATTTCCTGCTGGAAAAATCCAGGTAGTGCCTACAAAGCCTACCAATACCAAGAGAGACTTAAGTTTGGCCTACTCACCAGGAGTGGCCGAGCCTTGTTTGGAAATAGCCAAGGAACCTTCAGACGTATATAAATACACAGCCAAAGGCAATTTGGTGGCGGTTATATCAAATGGTACTGCTGTGTTAGGCCTTGGAGATATTGGCCCTTTGGCCTCTAAGCCCGTGATGGAAGGCAAAGGTTTATTATTTAAAATTTTTGCAGATATTGATGTGTTTGATATTGAAATAGACACCAAAAATGTAGATGAATTTATCAATACCGTTAAAAACATCAGCCCCACATTTGGGGGAATAAACCTTGAAGATATCAAAGCCCCTGAGTGTTTTGAAATAGAACGCAGACTAAAGGAAGAGCTTGATATTCCTATTATGCACGATGACCAACATGGTACCGCCATTATCACAGGTGCGGCTTTGCTCAATTCATTGGAGCTTGTCAATAAGAAAATTGATGAAGTAAAAGTGATATACAATGGTGCCGGTGCTGCAGCCATTAGTTGTGCCAAGTTGATGATATCACTTGGTGTGAAACAAGATAATATCATCATGTGTGATAGCAAAGGGGTTATAAGAGTAGATTCTCCAAACCTTGATGAAACCAAAAAACAGTTTGCCACCACAATAGATATTCATACCCTTGAAGATGCTATGAAAGGTGCGGATGTATTTGTAGGTTTATCTAAAGCCGATGTGGTGACACCTGCTATGTTGCAAAGCATGGCCAAAGATTGTGTGGTGTTTGCCTTAGCCAATCCTAACCCTGAAATAGAATATGAGTTGGCTGTTTCTTCCCGCAAAGACATGATTATAGCCACAGGCCGCAGCGATTATCCTAATCAGGTGAACAATGTGCTTGGCTTTCCTTATATCTTCAGAGGAGCATTGGATGTGCGTGCTACCAAAATAAATGAGGAAATGAAAATTGCTGCCGTTCGTGCCTTGGCCGAATTGGCAAAAAAACAAGTACCCGAAATTGTAAACTTGGCTTACAATGAAAAGAATGTAACCTTTGGTAAAACATACATCATTCCTAAGCCATTAGACCCTCGTTTGATTACAACGGTTTCGCCCGCAGTGGCCAAAGCTGCCATGGATTCGGGTGTGGCAAGGATACAAATTACTGATTGGGAAGCTTACAACAACAAGTTGTTAGCTAGATTGGGTAAAGAAAGTAATTTCTTATCTGCTATAGGTAATAAAGCCCGCGAAAATCCTAAGCGTGTGGTGTTTTCAGAAGCAGATAATTATAAGATATTACGCTCTGCACAAATTGTAAAAGATGATGGTATTGCCATTCCAATTCTACTTGGAAACAAAGAGAAGATTCAGCGAATTATTAATGAGAACAACATTAAGTTAGATGGTGTTCAGATAATAGACCCAAGGGAGGAAGAAGATAAAATTAACCAATATGCAGAATGGTTTTTCCAAAAAAGATTGAGAAGAGGTGTTACGCTTCATGAGGCTAAGAAAATCATGCGTGATAGACATTATTTTGCACCCATGATGGTTGAGTTTGGTGAAGCAGATGCTGTTATTTCTGGTTTGACCAAGAACTATCCAAGTACCATTAAGCCTGCTCTTCAAATTTTTGGTAAGCAAGATGGAATAAGCAAAGTAGCAGGTATGTATATCATGCTTAGCAATAAAGGTCCTTTGTTTTTCTCTGATACCACGGTTAATATAAACCCAACAATTAACGACTTAGTTGATATCACTACGTTAACGTATAATGCCGTTAAGAACTTTAATTTAAATCCTCGTATAGCTTTGTTATCGTATTCAAACTTTGGCTCAGCACATGGAGAAACGCCAACTAAAATGGCAACTGTAAGGGATATATTGAAAGAGCGTTTTCCATTTATGGTGGTTGATGGTGATATACAGGCCAACATTGCACTTAATCAAAGATTGTTGCGTGAGAATTTTCCATTCAGTGAGTTGTCTGGAGATCCAGTAAATACATTGATTTTCCCTAAACTTTCAGCGGGTAATATTGCTTATAAATTATTGCAAGAATTGGGTGCAGCGGAAGCTGTAGGCCCTGTATTATTAGGTTTAAAAAAATCAGCCCATGTATTGCAATTAGGTAGCAGTGTGCGTGAAATTGTAAACATGGTAAGCATTGCGGTGGTGGATGCACAAGCTAAAGAAGCCAAGTAACATTGATAGATTGACCACTTTCATAATGCAGGGAACATCGTTTGTTTGTCATGGCGAGGTACGAAGCCATCTTATCTATAAAGAGATTGCTTCATCCCGATTATCGGGATTCGCAAAGACGATCAATTATGAAAGAAGTCTAATAAAAAAAAACGGGAGTTTAGCTCCCGTTTTTTGTTAATATACTTTCTATCACCTTTGGAAAATTTGCCATTTCTAAGACTGCAATTTTCTTAGCTATATCTTCAACATTATCTTCTTCACTTATTTGGGTTTTTGCCTGAAATATAATTTCGCCTTCATCAAAATGTTGGTTTACCCAATGTATGCTGATTCCCGTTTCAGATTCGTTTGCCTCTTTTACCGCTTCATGCACATGGTGTCCATACATGCCTTTGCCACCAAATTTGGGTAGTAAGGATGGGTGAACGTTCACTATTTTTTGTTCATAATGATCTACAAGATATGGAGGCACCAATAGCAACCAGCCTGCCAATACCAATAAATCTGCCTTGTATGGATCTATTAAGTTCAAGAAATATGTTGAGTCTTGTAGTTGTTTTTTGCTAACGAGGTGAGTTGGAATATCATAGGGTTTAACCCTTTCAAAAACACCTGCACCTTCTTTATTACAAATAAGAGCAACTACTTTTATTTGGCTATTATTTTCGAAGTATTTGCAAATATTTTCAGCATTGCTGCCATTGCCCGATGCGAAAAGGATTATATTTTTCACTTGTTAAATTCTAACTCACTAATTAAAACTTTATTGAATAATGAGTCGATATTGTTGTTACCATCCAAGCTTTGAACAGGTAATGTAGTGAAAATGAAATTGGCTTTTCCTCCCGTTTTTCTTCTAATGGACATGACGGTGGATGTGCCTGTCCAGGTATTACTAGGATAGGTAACAAACAAATTACCCGTGTACAATGAATCGAATTGATAGCTTGAAGAAGCGGAGTTATTCGGAATAGTAAAAGGTCTTGGTCTATTAATAGAAGCATTGGTTTTTAGAGTTGGCCAATTGCTGTATAATGGTTTTACAATAGAGTTGTTTGCAATTTTGAATTGGTCTCCAGTTGGCAATGAAACCAAGCTTTGAGCAGGAGTGAAGTCTAATAAATTTGATTGCGCATCAAAGCTAGAAGTGATATCTAAAGCCATAAATATTTTACCATTGTTATCAAAGAAATCTTTGGTGCTTTGTTGACCAATACTTAATGATAATTGCGCATTGTCGCTAAACCATATAATCTTTTTAAACAAACTAAAGGTGCGGGCTTGAGTCAACACATCAGGTGCCAATTGTGTGTAATTTGTACCATCCAATTCGGTTAGCAACAAGGTGTCAAATCTAGAAAAGCCTTGGTTGAGGGCACGGGTAGCATAAAAATTCGTAACACTTAAGTTTCCTCCTGAATACGCATTCACTAATAGGATATCAGATACGGGTCTTTTAGCATAAATAGGGTTTGATGCCATTAACTGAGATTTGGCTAATGCTTTATCTACTGCCCTGATGTAAATGGTATTTGAAGCATTTAGTTTTAAACCTTGTGCTCTTAAAGTTAATGCTTTGTTGTTACTACCCACAAAAACCAAACACTCTGTAGTGCTTGTTAGAGAATCTAATTTTACCCCTTGCAAGGTAATGCTAGATGTACCAGCGTTTAAAATGTAAGGACTTGCATTCGTATCATTCAAATACAATTCATATTGATAAATATCGCCACTACCATCTGGGTCAATTCCTTGGAAATTGTATTTCAATACTGGAAATGCTATGGTTGGATTTTGTGTTAATGAACCACCCACCGATGCAGCATAGATAAATTTAACACTTGGTGCTGAATTTTTAATAGGGTATAAGGTGGATGCAGGGCTTGGGTCTCTTTGGCCAAGGTTATCAACGGCTCTAACAAAAATATTTATATCAGCAGAATCGCTACCTGGAGGAATATTTAATAAAATGGCGCTGTCTTGTCGGGTGGTATATTGCCATGTTTTCATGCTATCAACGGACACCTCGTAGCCAACAACAAATCCAACCTCTGAGGTTCCCCACCAATTGGCTACTACCCTTGTGGTAAGTCGATCAACTCCAACCCTATGAATTGAATCCACAGCCATAAAGGTGTTTGGAGGACTTTGAGGTGTTTTTTCGCCATCAAAACCTTTTTTACAGGCCACAATAGCTAAAATGCTAAATATACAAATGCTTAGTTTTCTTATTGACAACATAAAATTATATGCCTCCAAACATACGACAATATCAAATTAATTCAAGGGCTTAATAATATGTTGATGTAGCGTGAATTGCCTTAATTGTTGTAAAAAGGGGCAACTAGCAAGAATTCTGGAATTTTTACTTCGAAAAATTGACCATCAATGCTTCTTTCCATCAAGTAAGTTCCGTGCATTTTACCAATATCAGATTTGATGGCACAACCCGAAACATATTGATGGCTTTCACCTGGCTCTAAAACGGGTTGTTGACCCACCACGCCTTCTCCTTCCACCTCAGTAGTGCCATGAACCGAATCTGTTATATACCAATGTCTGCGAAGCAATTTTACCGTATATTCACTTTGGTTTTCAATGGTTATGCGGTAGGCAAACATGTGCTCACCCGAATAATTAGGATGTGTGTTGTTTTGATAAGCTGTTTCAACAGTTATCTTCACGTCTTTGGTTATGGCAGTTTGCATCATTTAGTAAAATCAAAAATATGCTTTTTGTTAATATATAACACTTCATGGCCAAAAATAGTTTGTCAATTTAGCTTTTGGGTTCATTCTTAACAATTTATTAGCTTTTAGCTCAATCAAAATTAATCTAGACTTAAGTGTTAGGAAACAAGCATGGGTTTACTTCGCCAAAACCAAAATCCCATGCTCAAAAGGAAACTAAAAGTATCTGTTATTTCTGATTTACATCTCGGTACTTATGGCTGTCAGGCAAAATCCATCAACAAATATTTAAAAAGCATTGATCCTGAAATATTGGTGCTGAATGGCGATATCATTGACATTTGGCAATTCAGCAAAAGCTATTGGCCCGATAGTCACATGAAGGTGGCCCAACGTATTTTCAAAATGATGGCAAATGGAACTGAAGTTTATTACCTGACAGGAAACCATGATGAAATGATGCGCAAATTTACCAATTTCCAAATGGGTAGATTGCATTTGATGAATAAACTGGTGCTTGAGTTGGATGGTAAAAAAGCATGGATATTCCATGGTGATGTATTTGATGTGACCATGAAAAATAGTAAGTGGTTGGCAAAATTAGGGGCTGTGGGATACGACACCTTGATTATTTTGAATAGCATGGTCAATTGGTTTTCCATTAAGATGGGTAGAGGTAAATTGTCTTTCGCTCAAAAGGTAAAATCGGGTGTTAAAAGTGCCATAAAATTTATTGACGATTTTGAACAGACTGCTATTGATATTGCGTCTGAAAAAGGTTTTGATTATGTGATTTGTGGCCATATTCATCAACCACAAAAGAAAGTTGTTTCAACCCCCAAAGGATTTTTAACCTATCTAAATAGTGGTGATTGGATTGAAAACCTTACTGCACTTGAATATAACGAAGGTAGTTGGGATATTTTCTACTATGATAAATGGAAAAGCGAATTGGAAAGCGAATTGGATTTTGAAGAGGACGAAAAGGATAACAAAGAGGCAATTGATATTCAATCTGTCCTAAATGAAATTAGTAAATCAGTACTAACCCCAACAAAAGTAATTTAAGAAATGAAAGTTTTGTATGCCATACAAGGCACTGGCAATGGCCATATCAGTCGTGCTCGCGAGATTGTTCCCATTCTTATGAAATATGCTGATGTAGATGTTTTGGTAAGTGGCACTCAGGCTGATATTAAGCTTCAGTTCCCTATCAAATATAAAAAACATGGCTTGAGTTTTATTTTTGGTACACATGGTGGAGTGAGTTATCCCAAAACCATAAGGAGTTTAAAACCTATTACTCTGTTAAAAGACGTTCAACGATTTCCTATTCAATCCTATGATTTAGTAATTAATGATTTTGAACCTTTAACGGCTTGGGCTTGTAAACTTAAAGGCAAACCATGTTTGGGCTTAAGTCATCAAGCCTCATTTTTATCTACAAAAACACCCAGACCTAGCAAAAAGAATTGGTTTGCAGAAGCCATTTTACAAAATTATGCACCCGTTACTCGAAGTATAGGTTTTCATTTTAAACCTTATGATGATTTCATTCATACGCCTGTTATTAGGAATGAAGTAAGGCAGCTAAATCCAATTGATTCAGACCATTTCACGGTTTATTTGCCAGCCTATGGTGATGATATTATGATTCAGGAATTAAGCAAAGTAAAAGATGTGAAATGGGAAGTATTTTCAAAGCATACAACCTTTAGTTATAAAAGAGCGAATGTTTACATAAAGCCAATCAACAATGAATCCTTTTTGAAGAGTCTTGAATCATCAAGGGGTTTGTTAACCAATGGTGGATTTGAAGGTCCCGCTGAGGCTTTGTTTTTAGGTAAAAAAGTGATGTCAATTCCAATGACAAACCAATATGAACAGCAATGCAATGCTATGGCATTAAAGGAAGTGGGAGGGGTTATGGTAAATAGGATTGATGTAAATTTTCAGCAATCTTTATCGAATTGGGTTTTGGATGCATCTGCAGTTAAAGTTGATTTTCCTGACCAAACGGAGGCAATTATCCAAAATATTTTGATGAATAATGTGGCTTCAAAGTTTGATTTAGCCATTTAAACTAAATTATCAGCTATACTTTTTTGGCTAAAAACTGTACTTTCGCCCGATGAATTTTCCCATAATTGCTCCATCGGTTTTGTCGGCCGACTTTGCTAATCTAGGCCGAGATGTTGAAATGATTAATAATAGTGAGGCCGATTGGTTTCATGTTGATGTGATGGATGGTGTTTTTGTACCCAATATTTCATTTGGTTTTCCAGTTATCAAATCAATTAAAAAATTAGCCAACAAGCCATTAGATGTTCATTTGATGATTGTTCAACCTGAGCGATATATTAAAGACTTTAAGGAGGCTGGTGCAGATATTCTTTCTGTTCATATTGAAGCAAGCACCCATTTGCATCGTACCATTGGCGCTATCAAAGAAAATGGGATGAAAGCAGGTGTTGCCATCAACCCACATACCTCTGTAAGTCAGCTTAAAGATGTGTTAATGGACATTGATGTGGTGTGTATGATGAGCGTTAATCCAGGTTTTGGTGGACAGAAATTTATCGAGAACACGTATAAAAAATGTGCTGAGTTGAAAGCCATGATAAATGAATGTGGCTCATCTTGCCTTATCGAAATTGATGGTGGTGTGAATGATATCACCGCTCCAAAATTATTAGCCGCAGGCGCTGATGTGTTGGTCGCAGGCAATTATGTTTTTGCGTCAAATAATCCAAGCCAGACCATTGCCATGCTTAAACAAATCAATAAAAGTACTACAATTGCATAATTATCGTTATCCAAGCTGTTGAAGAAATTAATCCTGACAAAAAGCAATATCTCAAATATAGCAGTTAAATCTACTTTGTTGCATGGCAGCAAAATGGTTTTGCTGTGTGTTGCTTTCCTTTTGGTATTTTCTTCTGCCTTTGCTCAAAAAAATGCAAGTATTTTTGGCTTGGTAAAAGATTCTTTGGGTAGAGACATACCCGATGTAAATATTCAGGTTATTGGTAAAAACATAGCAACAACAACCAATGAAGTTGGTTATTATACACTTAGTTTACCTGCCAATGAAGCCTATGAACTCAATTTTTCTTATGTTGGTTCTCCTAAAAACAGATATTTTGTTAGAGCCTTGAAAGAGGGAGAGAAGTACAAACTTGATGTGAAGTTGAATAGTGGCGTAATGTTAAAAGATTTTGTGTTTCAAGAAGAGAGGGAGCGTGAGAAAGTTTCCATGTTTACCATTGATCCACGTAAGACCTCTCATTTACCTAACGTGGGGGGGAGTTTTGAACAAATTTTAAAAACACTTCCAGGCGTATCAAGCAATAATGAACTGAGTGCGCAGTACAATGTGCGCGGAGGTAACTTTGATGAAAACCTAGTGTACGTAAATGATATCGAAATATACCGACCTTTTTTACCACGAAGTGGGCAACAAGAAGGACTTAGTTTTATTCATAGCGAGTTGGTTCAAAATGTAAAATTCAGTGCAGGTGGATTTGAAGCTAGGTATGGCGACAAAATGAGCAGTGTGCTTGATATTAAATATAAAGATCCTAAGAAGTTTGCTTCATCTTTAAATGTAGGATTATTGGGTGCTCAAACCCATGTGGAAGGGGCTAGTAGAAATCTTCGTTTTACTTATTTGTTAGGTGCAAGATATTGGACAAACAAATATGTGGTGGGAACCCTTGATACCAAAGGAGATTATCAACCTAGCTTTACGGATGTGCAGACATTGCTTACCTATCATGTAAGCGATAAATTAAGTGTGAGTGTATTGGGTAGCTATGCACAAAATCGTTATTTCTTGCAACCACAAGATAGAGAAACCACTTTTGGTACAGTGAAGCAAGTGATGCAGTTGAAAGTATATTTTGATGGAGCTGACTTGATGGAATACCGCACAGCAACTGGAGCAGCTACATTAGTTTATAAGCCGAGCAACAAAACCCAATTGAAATTTTTGACATCGGCATTTTATTCAAACGAGAATGAATATTTTACCATTGAGGGTGCTTATAGATTGAGTGAAATAGAAACCAATCAAGGTTCTGATAATTTTGGAAAAGCCAAATCGCTTAGAGGAGTGGGGTATTTTGTAAATGATGCACGCAACACCATTCAAGCATACGTGTTTAATGCAGGGCATAGGGGATACCATAGCTCAGGTAAAAATAATATTCAGTGGGGAGCCTTTGTTCAAAATGAAATTATTTACGATTCACAAAAAGAGTGGAATTATAGAGACTCGGCTGGCTTTTCGCAGCCTGGATTAAATAGTAATGGAGACTTTGCCTTGCCTTATTATTTAAAAACAAAACTTAGTATTAATTCTTTTAGAATAAACGGATATGTTCAAAATTCACAAACACTCAGTAAAAGCTACAATGCCATTTTAACCTATGGTTTGAGAAGTAATTGGTGGAGTTTTAATAATGAAAATGTAGTGAGTCCAAGGGTTCAATTTTCTTTTGAACCTAATCGTTTGTACAACCGAAATATTGTTGCCCAAAAGTTAGACAAAAAGCCAAGAAAAGATTGGGTAATTAAAGCTGCTTATGGTTGGTATTATCAACCACCTTTTTATCGTGAATTAAGAAATTTTGATGGTGTATTAAACCCTAATATCAAAGCGCAATTGGCCATTCATTATGTAATTGGTGCCGATATGAATTTTAAGGCTTGGGGACGTCCATTCAAATTTGTGAGCGAAGCCTATTACAAGCAATTAGAAAACATCATACCTTATGAAATAGATAATGTCCGTATCAGGTATTTTGCTGAAAATACAGCCAGCGGTAAAGTAATGGGTGTTGATTTTAGGGTAAATGGTGAGTTTGTGAAGGGAACTGAAAGCTGGGCCAGTCTGAGCTTTATGGATGCCAAAGAAATTATTACCAACCAAAAGGATGTGGCTGGAAACCCCGAAACACCAAGGTATATTCCAAGACCTACCAATCAGTTTATGCAATTTGCCATTACCTTCCAAGATTATTTAGCAAATAACCCTAGCAATAAGGTTTATTTAACATTGGTATACGGCAGTGGGTTACCTTTCGGTCCGCCTGATAGAAATAGATACAATGATGTTCAAACTATGCCTAGTTATAAGAGGGTAGATATTGGCTTTGGTAAAGACCTTATTCGTGAAGATGAAAAAGAAAGGAATACCTTTTTCAAACGTCATATCAAGATGTGTAATATCTCGTTTGAGATTTTTAATATTTTGGGTGTAAATAATACCATTTCATACACCTGGTTGGATGATGCTAATGGACAACGGTGGGCTGTACCCAATTATTTAACTAACCGCAGGTTGAATCTCAGATTGCTGATGCGTTTTTAGTGTCTAGCTCGCAACTACAAATTCAAATTTCACATTTTTTTAAGTGTATAAATCCCATACATAATTTTAATGTACTATTAATCAAAATATTACATTATCGTGTTTGCACATTATATGTATATACATATATTTGTGTCGTGATAATTGCGATTAATTATTTACACATGACATTAGAAGAAGAAATAAAACAAACGAAGTTTAAAAGTCAGACCCAAAAGGCCATCATAAACATATTGTTTACGGCTGGTTGGATTGGCAATGACCATCATCGTTTTTTTAAGAAATATGAGATCTCTTCACAGCAATTTAATATTCTAAGAATTCTTAGGGGGCAAAATGGAAACCCCGCTTCTATGGGTTTGCTTCAAGACCGCATGTTGGATAGAATGTCAAACGCATCAAGATTGGTTGAAAAACTAAAACAAAAAGGTTTGGTTGATAGAAGAGAGTGTAAAATAGATAGAAGACAAGTAGATGTTTTCATCACTCGCAAAGGATTGGATTTATTAGATGAAATTGGCTCAACACTTGATGATAATCTAATTGAAAACATAACCGATGAAGAGGCAATAACCTTAAATAGAATACTCGATAAATTTAGAGGATAACAATAAAACAAAACCAAAAATAATATGAAAAAAACAATTGCATTAGCAGCCATCGCTTTATTTAGCTTTACTGCATTTGCTGGAAAACCAGCCAAAACAAAAAAAACTTCAGAAGATACTTACAAAGTAAGTGCTGAAAAATCAACATTCAAATGGAATGCTAAAAAGGTAACTGGTGAGCATTCAGGTGAAGCTAAATTCTCAACTGGAACTGTATTGATTAATGGTAAAAACCTAGTAGGTGGAACTATTGATGTGGACATGACTACTATCAATGCTACAGATTTACAAGGTGAATACCAAGGTAAATTGAATGGTCACTTGAAAAGTGATGATTTCTTTGCTGTAGAAAAATTCAAAACTGCTACTTTGAAAATTAAAACTGCTTCAGCTATTAAAGATGCTAAGCCAGGTTCAAACAACTACAATGTTACGGCTGATTTAACTATCAAAGGTATTACTAAAGAAGTTAGTTTTCCTGCTATGGTTGTAGTAACTAAAGAGCAAGTAATTACCAATGCTGAATTTGAAATCGATAGAACTAACTATGATATTAAATATGGTTCAGGTAAATTCTTCGAAGGTATTGGTGACAAAGCTATCATGGATAATTTCTCAATCAAAGTACGTTTGATTGCTACAAAATAATTAGTAAAATAGCAATTATTTGAAAGGGCAGAAATCATTTTTATGTCCAATTTTAAATCGTCACTTTTAAAGAAAATTTAAATTAAAGCGATTAAGTAAATTATACATTTTACTTAATCGCTTTTTTGGTTTTACAATTGAGATGTAATGAATGTTTTCATTCCCTTTTATTAGCGTTTGTTATTCAACTAACTTTTTCATCCCCTCCCTTGTAGTTAGTTTTTTTATCAAAATCGGAATTTAATTCATTATCAGTAATTGTGTTGTCAACAATAGATCTGATTATTGAATCTAGTTCTTTAGCTGATTCTTCGATGAATTTTAACAAATTATTGGTTTCATCATCCACACTTTTTTCATCGCTCAAAAGATTTATCAGACCCATAATTCTTGCTACTGGAGCCCTTACAATATGTGATTGTTTCCAAGCAATATCTCTCAATTTTTTGTTTTGCGCTTCAATAGATTTAATATGTTGTTCTCTTTCTGTTATATCTTGAGTTGCTCCAATCATGCGAATGGCTTTACCATTATCATCTCTAATAATATATCCTTTGTCGTGCACAATTGCATATTCGCCATTTGCTTTTAAAAACCTGTAATCTTCTTCCCAGTTAAACTCATTTGGGTTGCTAAAAACTTGCGTTTTCGAAGCAATCACCCTTTCTAAATCATCGGGATGAATTAAATTTTTGTAATAAGGGTAATCTAAATTATCCTCAGTTATTTTATAACCAAATAATACTTCAAATCCATTACCCGACCTTACAATTTCATTGGTTAATATGTTCAAATCCCAAATAGAATCATTGGTGGCTTTGGCTACTAAATTATACCTTTCATT
>JBBALJ010000083.1:0-13488 GCA_040403075.1 Bacteroidia bacterium | reverse complement strand
TGCGGTTTGCAAAACCGCACCAGCAATGATTACAAAACCGCACCAGCAATAGCATTCTCACTAAACACCTCTAATACTTCATCCAAGGCTTCATGCACGTCTTGTTGGGTAGGGGCCATTACTAATTTCATGCGGTATTCTTTAAAATTGGCTATGCCTTTAAAATATTGGCTATAGTGCGGTCGCATTTCAAAAATACCCACCACATCATTTTTCCATTTTACAGAAAAGTCGAGGTGTTTTTTCACCACATCAACCCTATCGGCAATGCTTGGTGGGGCAAGCAATTCACCTGTTTTTATATAGTGTTTTATTTCGTTAAATATCCAAGGATAGCCAATAGCGGCACGACCAATCATAACCCCATCAACACCATAGCGATTTTTATATTCAAGTGCTTTTTGAGGGCTATCAATATCTCCATTACCAAAAATAGGAATGTGAATGCGGGGATTGTTTTTCACTTTGGCTATCAAGGTCCAATCAGCTTCGCCTTTATACATTTGGGTACGTGTGCGGCCATGAATACTCAAGGCTTTGATGCCCACATCTTGTAGCCTCTCAGCTACGTCTTCAATGTTCTTTGTGGTATCATCCCAACCTAAACGTGTTTTAACCGTAACTGGTAATAAGGTGGAGTTTACCACCGCTTTGGTTAATCTTTCCATGAGTGGAACATCCTTCAAAACCCCTGCACCTGCTCCTTTGCACACTACTTTTTTCACAGGACATCCAAAATTTATATCCACCAAATCAGGTTGTGTAGTATCAACTATCTGCGTGGCAATGGTCATGGCCTCTTCATCACCACCAAATATTTGAATACCTATGGGGCGCTCATAATCGAAAATATCTAGCTTTTGCTTGCTTTTCATGGCATGACGAATCAAACCTTCACTTGAAATAAATTCAGTGTACATAAGGTCTGCGCCTTTGGCCTTGCATACCGCACGAAAAGGTGGGTCGCTCACATCTTCCATAGGCGCTAGCAGAAGGGGGAATTCAGGCAATTCTATATTTCCAATTTTTACCAAGATTAAAATAGCTTATTTTGCGGGCAAATCTAATCCATTTAATTTCAATTTCCGATGAAAGAAGCAATGGCTTTCATTGGAATAATAAAAATTACACATGACAGAGTTTTCTAAATTGTACAATAACCGATTGGTATTTTTCTTCTCACGTACCCTTATTTTGGGCGGTATGGTATTGGTTTTTATGGTGATGGGCTCTGCTTTGGGTATGTTTATCAGCAAATACCTTTTGGGAGTGGATGTACAAGACATGACCAATATTTTAAGTAAACCCGATGTGTCAAGTCGTGAAATGTTGGCTTTAAAATTGTTTCAGGTATTTGCCTCTATTGGTGGGTTTTTGGTTCCTGCATTTTTGTTTTCAAAGGCTATCAATCAAAAGGCCATTTCGTTTTTGCAAATAAATAGACCTAGTAAAACCTATACGTATTTTATGGCCATTGGCTTGATAATACTGGCTTCGCCATTGGTAGCTTGGCTTTATCAAATCAACCAACACCTAACTTTTCCCGAGCAATTTGCCCAACTTGAAGCCAACATCAGGGCTATGGAAAATCAAGCTGAACAATTAACCAAAGCATTTGTAAAAGTAAGTTCTGTGGGTGATTTGATGTTTAATGTTTTTGTTATTGCGCTCTTACCTGCTATCACAGAAGAAATCTTTTTTAGAGCTTGCTTACAAAACTTTGCTCGTTTGTGTTTTCAAAACATACATATCTCGGTATGGTTTGCAGCCATAATGTTTAGCGCCTTTCATGGACAGTTTTATGGTTTCCTTCCACGCTTAGCTTTAGGTGTTCTATTGGGCTATGCCTTTGCTTATTCAGGAAATATTTGGGTAAGTGTAGTAGCACATTTCACTAATAATTTTGTGGCGGTGATGGTGAGTTATTTTGAGCAACAAAACATGAATGTGGAGATGTTGAGCGATACCTATACTTTCCCTTGGATTATTACATTGCTAAGCTTTGCTGCTTGTGTGGGTATAGTTTGGTACATGCACCGATTAAAATATAAATACCTATACAGCCATGGAGAATAATTGGACAAAAATATTTAGGACATCTAATTTCTATACAGCAGAAATTATAAAAGGCATGCTGATAGAAGAAGGGATTGAATGTGTTGAATTGAACAAAAAAGATAGCAGCTATGCCTTCGGAGAAGTGGAACTATATTGCCCTTCAGAGGATGTACTTCGAGCCAAATCTTTGATTGGTAATATAGAAGATGATTTAACTACTGTATAGTATACCTTAACTTAAATCCACCACTAGTGATGATGGTTGGGAAAGACCCACTAGTGTATGGATTCGTCTGACGTCTGTCGTAGAAAATACTAAGGGTTAGTTTCTCATTGATCATGTAATCGATGGTTGGCTTAAATGAATAAACCATCTGACCTGTGACAGGTGCATTTGTTGGTACATCTAAGTTACGAATTTTCGTTACATTGTCCCTGATAGAAAAATCAACCCTAAAATTAATATCATTTTCCAAAACCCTTCTGCGGCCTTGAATTTTAAATGGCAAGGTTAGCTTCTTGGTTCGGTAACCCAAACTATATACAATTTCGTCAGCATTCAACTCGCTCAATTGACGGTTACCCAATGCAAAGTTTAGCGACCTATCCTTGTTATATTTAATACCTGTGGTTAAGTTATTAGTAAGCGTTACATCAATGCCAATGAGTGGTCCCCAACGTTCAGTAATGGCTATATTTCTAATGATATAATGAGGTTGATAATCACTTGAAACATTTAACTGTCTTGAGGTATCTATTTGTGTTTGGAAACCACCTACTGTATATTGTGAGGTATAGGCATGTGTAATATTTACATTGCTTGCATACTCCTTAATAAGTGGAATTTTGGATAAGCCACTGTAGCTAATATTCCAGTTAGGCAATGGGATTTTAGGGAAGGCTGTCAGTTCAATGTTTTTAGCATCAGCACCACTATATGCTGCTAAGAATGCTGGAATGAGCACATCCTGAGAGTATGGACCATAGCCCACAGGGAAATTAGCCGTATCTTTTTGGTTAATACCCTTTGCATTTCCTAACCTATCTGCAATTATTTTTCTATTTTCAGAAAAGGTTTTAAACACCTCTGATATTCCATCGCTTCCCTCCGAAGAGAAACTTGTTAAGAAAGTATTGTATGTAATTGAATACGTTCCTTGCTCTTGAACAGGCCCAAAGTCACGATATCTATTACTATCTGGGTCAAACCTAAAAAAAGAAGTGGTGCTTAATGATGTGGTTTTGCCCACATTAATCGTCACTCTAAAATCATCAAAAGGATCTAAGGTGGCTCTTCCATCTAGTCTTTCTTGGTGATTTTGCAAGTAAGGATTCACTACCCTTGGATCGCCACTAAGCCAACCATTTTGCGCGGCTTTAAATCTATAATCATCATTTTGGTAGCCAAAAATGAAATCAAAGCCTGGTCCACCATTATCAAAATTTTGACCAAGGTATTGTGGCTTAACTTTAAAACCAGGGAGGGTTGTACCGTCTGTTATGCTATATGAACCTTGAAGATTCTTCAAACTAGTAATTAATTTCACTGGCATTTTCACCCAGAAAGGATAATTTACAGGACCGTTATCTTCTTTCTTTTTCTTACCGTTTTTATCTTTTTCGTTTTTAGTACTTTTCTCTATTTCCGTCTTCTTTGTTTTTGAAGGGTCTTTAGGAGTAGCAGGGGCATTAATATCTCGTAAAAACTTGAATTTATTATAAAGCGTTGGCATATTAAAGGCCAAATTGAATTGTTGCTGCCTTGAGTTTTGAACTGTACTTCCTAAACTATCGGCAGCAGGAGGGGCTTGCAACCATTGGAAATTGGTGGTATAATTATAACTCGACTGGCTTATAAAATCCAAATAAGGCAATTTATTCAAAGGAAGCGAATAATTTATTCCCGCAGATTGGTCGAATTTTGTTAATCGGCCACCGTTCCAAAAATTGGTTTGTATGCTATCTGCCCTAGCTGTGTTTGCTTCAATTTTTCCTATTGGTTCATCAATACGTGCATCGGCTGTAGCGGTATAATTAAATTTCAAACTTTTGGTGAAATCCCATCGCAATTCATAAAACCTACGCATGGTAAAATTCTTGTCGTACAAGGCTTGTATGATGGTGTTTTGGTTATCGTTGTTTCTGTTGATTAACTCGCCATATCTTCTTTCTGCTTCAACCCTAGCACCCCAACTGGTTGGCAATAAACTAAAGTTAATATCCTTAATTAAAGTGAGGCTTTTTGATTTAATTTTTTTGAATGGCTCAATAGTGGTATTAGGAAAGGTATAGCTATAGCCTACCTGTCCTTTATAGGTTTGTAATATCGAGTATTCAATGGTTTGATTTCGCCTAAAGGTTTCTGCAAATGAATAGCTGAAGTTGAAATTTTCAATATCCCATGGATAGGCTTTTTTAATGGCAATCCTGTTCTTTCGGACATTGGTAAAATTAAAACTACGCCTTGATGTAAAGTCATCTGCAGCTTTTGTTATCTGCGTTTTGTGCTCTGGGTTAGTACTTTCATCTATTTCTTTTTGAAGTCTTGTATCAGGATTTAATGGATTGTAATATGGCCTGATAATGGTATTTCCATAAGAGAAGAAAAATGGAATAGATATGCCTGAGGTTTTTGGAAAGAACTTACCCAACTCGAAATTACTTGCAAAATCGTATTGGTAATTATCGTTGAAACTACGTTCGCTTAATTTTTTATCAATCCCCCCCCAACCAACGGTAGCAATACTTCCTGTTAATTGCACGTTTCCAAAATCAGCAAGTTTGGCAATTACCCTTCCATTGGCTGCCCAACCACCACGGGTGCTAAAATCCGTCATTCGGAGTTCATTAAACCACACCTCAGCACACTTGGGTAAGCCATCATCATCACTTCCAGCAACACGCTTCGGATTGCGCACTCCCATCATCACCACACGCACTTGACTGAAATCAGGCAAACCTACAACCGTATATTTTACTGATCCTTCTTGTCGAACATAAGGTCTTGTAAATGGCCAATTGGCATTGGTTCTAGCTATTTTTGTGTTTATTAATTCGTCCATGCTAATGGTAATTTCATTAGCCAATGGCCAAACATCTCTAGCACTAGGAATGCCAGAAGAATATTTAGATATTTTTAAAGGAATTTCATACTCATAATAATTGTTGATTGCATCTGTACCAATACGAATAAAGGCAGTTAACTCATCGTCTTTTATATTGGTACCTTCAGCATGGGTAAACATTCTTAATTTACCATATTGCCTTAAGTCGGTGGTCATGTTTTTAAACACCGCTCTTGAGTCTCCATCGGCAAGGTTACATACTTTTACGGATAGCGCTTGTTCGTTTTGATAAACTGTTTGAGGCGAGCTAAAATCTGCTTCGCGTTGAATGCCAGGAGGTACTGAATAATAAGGGTTTTTTTCAATGTTTACAGTGGAAACAACAAACTGGGTATTATCAGTTGGGTCGATGGGCTGGTCTTCTCCGCCTTGTTTTAGGCTGTTTTGGTACTTACGCCAATCGGCCCTCACAAGTTGTAAGTTTGCAAATCGTAAAGTTATGCTATCCTCAAATCCACGCATAAACATCCTTGCAAAACGGATGGATTTAAAATCAGAAATGTTACCAATTTTTTGCTGGTATTCGCGCACAGGTACTTTCAATTGGTACCATACTTCTGGAGCTTGGTTTCCGTTGGCAAAAGTAGCGTTGGTATAAATGGTATCTGCTACAAAGTTCCTACCTATCTGCAACGCCTGCTTACTAATTTCTATTTTGTATTGAAAATATTCTTCAACCGTATTTACTGTATAATCCTTGTTTAAGTCTTCGTTGTCTGGCACATTGGTTGCAGCTGAAGGGTAAGCTGCATTTGGATCCACTGTAGGGGAGTTTCCCTGAGTCATATTAAACCTACGGTAGCGCGAAATAATGTCTTTTCCTTTTGCATCATAGTCTGCACTTAGGTAATAACTATAATTATCATTTGAAGGGTCTGTTGACGCGTTCTTGTAGGCATCCGAGTTGATACCTAAACCAGGTGCATTCTCAATCTGTTTCAAGTAATTATCAGCAAACCATTTTTTCTCCAAATTATCATCAATACCATCTAAACCTACGTCTTGTTTGGCTCTTTCTGCTGCGTCAGCCGTGAATACATAACTAGGCACAGCCTGACGAGGTACCCTACCCCAAGTGGTACTATCGGCACTGGCTTGTTGGGCAGGATCATTAGATTTAGGCAAACCATTTTCAGCCGATCTGCGGTTATCATGCAAAATATCTTCTGAAATATTACCAAGGTTTAAATATAAGTAACCTTTATCGCTGCTTGATGGATTGTCTGCAAATGGGTCTTGCACCCAAATTTCAATATAATCAATATTGGCTTGTTCAAAATCGTTTTGGTCGATTTTGCGCATAATACCACCCCAATTGCTTTTAGGGTTTTTTAGAGAGCCGTCAAAGTTCAAATCTTTTACGTTGAAATTATAAGGTCCTCTTTCACTTGGGTAAAAGGTTAAGTCGAAAGTTGGTAAAGTTGCAGGTAAACCTTGTTGTATTTGTTTTTTGCGAAAAATCTCAGTTTGTAATACCTCACGCATTCTGTGATTTGAAATGGCATTAGGGTCTCCTTTTATATGTTCAGGTGTATAAGTATCGTTGCGATAAAAAGTACTTGCAATGGTGTACCAACTTAAATTAGCCCTTCTAAAGTTGTATTGATAACTGTTGTATAAATCACCTTCAGGAAACAAATCAGGCTGACCTTGAGGTGTACTTGCAAGTGCCCAATAGCTTCCCATTCTTAAATCAAAAGGGGTTTCAGAAGCTTCAAAATCGTCCAAATATGCCGTTCCGCTTTGTGCCAAGGAACTTTGAATGCCCGGAATTAACTGTGCATATTCTCCAGAAAGAGTAATGTTAGATGGCTCTTTTGTTTCAATAAAAGGAAGTCTATCTACCATTTTGGTTAAGAACCTTGACTCTCTTTTATAGGTTCCATCTAATCCTACTACCAAGTTTGATATAGGTTCTTCCCCAATGTTTACCTTGGGTGTCAATGGTCTTTCAGTTAGGTACATTAAAGTTCCTCCTAACAATAAATCCTTACTTTCTTTGTAATCAAACCTTGCGCCCATCAGCGTTTTTTGTTGCACTTGAAAAAGGTTATTACTTTCTGATGAAACCCTGATTACAGCACCCGAATTAAGCAATTGGGTGTTTACAATTTTTACCCTACCTAAATTATAATCTACAATAAAGTCTACATTCTCTGTCAGTGGTGCACCATTGGCCGTAACCCTTACCGAACCTTTAGGAACATTGGTAGAGTTTAGAGGAATCTCATTATTGGCTGCACCTGTATAACTACCTCGAATAAAAAACTTATCATATTGTGGCAACTGAATAGCAGAAAACTTGGTTGAATCATATAATTCAAAAAAGCAGTAATAGCGAGCCTTTGTGGCATCGGTTAAAAATTTTTTCTCGAGATATTTTCCGAAAGGTTCAAGAACAGGAAAGATGATTCTTCCTGTTGATGATTGCACAGTAATACCTTCAATCCAATCATACAAACCATCAGGAGCGCGCTCTTGCATGGTATTCATATTATCCAAATTCAATGCTGTTAATAAAGGTTTGCCAGTAAGCAAGGGCTCATTTTTAACTGGTAAGTAATTTAAATCAGCACCAGAAGGATCATCTGCATAGATTACGTTTAACTTGAAATCTTTGGCCGCTATATTATAAGAGCCTAATGAATAAATATTTTTCATCATCAAGCTCCAGGATACCAAATCAGGTCTCATGCTTGGGCCTTTCAACATTTTCAAATGAAGTACGTTAGGGTTACTTGGATCTGTTGGCAAATCTTGAGAAAATTCACCCACCTTAAAAGGGATGCCACCAATAGTTCCTTCATAGGCAACATTCAGCACATCATCATTTGTCAAGGCTTGATTTAATGAGATATAACCCAAATTTCTGTTCCATGTAAATTCAGAAGCATTAAGCTGTCGTGAATAGTTTACAATCTGGTATTCCGATATGGGTGCTAGTTTTGTTTGGGACTCATCTTTTAATATTTGGTTTTGTATTTCAAAAGAACGTCTCAAAGCAGTTTTAACAGACTTGGTTCCACTTGTATCTGTGTTTAATGAATTACCATGTCCGTATAAGTACCCTATCAATCCATTGGCAGCATTGCCCAATTTTACACTCGGATTTTTAACCCAATTTTGGTTGATGGTCTTTTCACTTTCTCCCAAATCTGCAAAACCTATCACATCTCTTGATTGTTCAAACACGCCAGAACGATTTGTTACCCATACTTCAATCCTAGTAATGTTTACTTGTGAATTAATGATAGGTAAGTTAGCCAATGATCGTTCATAATTATCCCTAAAATATTGAGATAAAAAGTAGTGTCGATTCATATCGTAATCATGCGCTTGAATATCAAATTTAGTTGTTTGTGCCCCACCTGCAATCTCTGTTTCAGTAGTCTTTCCGCGTTGTTGGCTGAAAACAGTTGTCACAGTCATTTTACCAAACTGCATGGTAGATTTTACCCCAAACAAACTTTGGCTTCCTTGAATTAATGATGAGTTTAGCGGTAAACTCACATTTCCCAACTCTATTTTCTTGATGATGTCATCTTCTTTACCGGCATAATCAAGCTTCATTTGGTTTTCAAACTCAAATGTGGCCTCTGTGTCGTAGTTCAAATTCACCTTCAGTTTATCACCTACAGAACCTGCTACATTCAATTGTATTTTTTGTCTGAAATCAAACTGCCCTGTACTTTGCATTCTGGGAGACAGAGCAGGGTTTTTCACATCATTAAAATTTCCCTGAAAAATCAACTCAGCAGTACCTCTAGGCCTAATGTCAATCACACCACTTCCAAAAATTTTATCAAATATCTTGTTGTTGGCAACTATAGGAGGAATAAGCGAATTTCCCTTTACAAAGTTATTTGCTTGAGCTCTTTGTTTAAAATAATCTTTTGTTAAACGTTTATTATCTTTTTGTAATTGACTCTTGATTGGCGTGGAACCCGGCATTCTGTAATCCAGCTTGCCCACCTTGGATGAATAATTGTAATTGTTTGAATTGGGATCTAATTGGTATTTGTTCTTGATATTGGCAGGTTCAGCCAAATCAAAGGGATTTTTAGGAGGATTGGTTTCATATGGCTTCCTATCTTTTATAGGATAAGGCAACTTAATATTTGAGGGTGTGTTTTGTTTACCACTATCTGGAGGCAAGACAATAAAATCCCTATTCCTCCGCACAACATGCCGAGAAGTAGCCTTCCACCCAAATGCTAATATTAGGGCAAAAGAGAAGAAATATTTTATATGTTTTATTTTATTACTACGAAACAATGTAGAAGTTTACCATCTATAAAATTTTTAAAGCATTTTTAACCAATTGTTCAACTGTATAATCTGGGTTTTGCTGTTTTAGTTTCAAAATAGCCTTCTCAGCATCATTTTTTCCAAAACCTAATGCCAACATAGCCGATAAGGCTTCTTCAACTGCTGCTGATAGGGTTACAAAACCTAGACCTGTAGCATCCGTAGCAAAGTTTTTCAATTTGTCTTGCAAATCAATCACTAAGCGTTGGGCAGTCTTCGGCCCTATTCCTTTAACGGATTTTAATAACGACCAATTGCCAGCACTTATTGCATTGATAACGTCATTAGGTTTCATAGAACTTAGTATTACCCTTGCTGTGTTAGTTCCCACACCACTTACCGATATTAAATGAAGGAATAATTGTCGTTCATCTTCATCAGCAAAGCCATACAAAGTATGACTGTCTTCCTTGATAGCCAAGTGAGTAAGCAACTTACATTTTTCGCCACTACCTATTTTATCATAAGTGTTTAACGATATTTGCAAGGCATAGCCGACACCACTACAATCTATTACTACGTATGCAGGAGATTTATATGTTAACTTACCTTCTATGTGTGCTATCACTTATTAATTTATTTTAATAGGTTGGGGCGTGCAAAATAAGGAAAGTTTTTATTTTTGAATGATGTTAAAGTTAAGAGTGAAATATTTTTTTAAATACAGGCAAATCAGTTCAATTTTATTGATAATCTTGCTTTTAGCCAGCCACATACCCCTTCATGCTCAATACAAATCAGCAAAACACAAAGTTAAAATCTTGTATAAGAACGGAAAACTGAAGGAAAAAGGGCAAACCCGTAACAAGAAAAAAGTGGGTATTTGGAATTTTTACAGCGAAAGTGGCAATCATGACCGAAAGGAAAAATGGAAAGATGGGCAAATGAGATGGGCCATCTATTACACACCTAAACACCGTAAAGCCAAAACCATAAACTCGAATGGGGATACTACCTACTTTAAAGATTGTGGTTGTGCACCATAGTGTAGAAGTGACTTTAAAAAACAAGTAAATGGTACCACAAAACAAAAATAATATTAAAATAAAGATAGTTCCTTCACCGCGTTCAAGATGACTTTCGGAACATCCGTCATGCTGAACGGAATGAAAAGGAGTGAAGTATCTTTTTGGATGCTAGTTTAACATTCGTGAAGTTAGTTCCATCACTGTGCTATGCTCCGTTCAGGATGACGTAGGGGTCACTAAAACTCCACCACATCGCCATGTTCAGGTATACTAATGCTCTTAAAGCCTGCATCTAAAAGTTTTTCCTTATAATGCACCTGCGTTTCGTATTCGCCATGCACCAAAAACAATTGTTGAACTTGTTCTTTGTCTTGGCAACTTAGGTATTGTATCATTTCTTTGTAATCACCATGTGCGCTATACGAATCCATTATAACTACATCGGCATTCACATGGTGTTCTTCGCCAAAAATCTTCAATATTTTTGCACCACTTCTTATTTTTCCTCCAATGGAATTGGGCTCGGCATAACCCACCATTAGTATTGTATTTTTGGGGTTATCAATATTGTTGGCCACATGGTGTTTTATCCTCCCTGCCTCTATCATACCCGAAGCTGAAATGATGATACAGGGCTCATGTATATCATTCAAGGCCTTGGATTCTTCTACATCTTGCACATAAATTAAATTACTGAAACCAAAAGGATTGTCATCACTTTTCATGTAATCCAAAATATCTTCATTAAAGCACTCATCGTGCTCTCGCATAATATTAGTAGCATTTACCGACAAAGGACTGTCCACAAAAACCTTGATATGAGGTAGCATTTTTTTATGCTCCATTTGATCTAAAGCATACACTATCTCTTGTGTTCTACCTAAACTAAATGCAGGAATAATTAGCTTTCCTTTTTTTTCAATACAAGTATCATACACAACATTAAACAATTGTTGTTCGCTCAAAGTATTGTCACTGTGCAGCCTATCTCCATAGGTAGATTCAGCAATAATAATATCAGCTTGAGGGAAAGGTTGAGGGTCTCTTAAAATTGAGCCATTGTATCTTCCAATATCACCCGTAAAACAAAGCCTTTTGGTCAAACCCTCTTCTTTAAATGTGAGGTTAACAGCAGCACTTCCCAGTATATGTCCAGCATCGGTAAAAAGGAGTTCAACACCATCACAAACTTGGTAAGTTGTATTGTACTTCACGCACCTAAATTGATGCAAACAATTCTCTGCATCCTTAACGGTATAGAGGGGTTGAAGGGGCGCTTCTCCTCTTTTTATTCTGCGTTTGTTTACAAAACGCAAATCATTTTCTTGGATATGCGCACTATCCGCTAGCATGATACTGCAAAGGTCTTTAGTGGCAGGTGTACAAATAATAGAACCCTTAAAACCCATTTTAACCAGTGCAGGAATATTACCTGAATGATCTATATGAGCATGTGAAAGTATAACAAAATCAAGTGATGAAGGCTCAAAGTCAAACTCACGATTTAGGCCTTCCGACTCGGCACCTTTGCCTTGAAAAAAACCACAATCGAGCAATATTTTCTTGCCATCAAAAGTTGTGATTAAGTGTTTGCTACCTGTAACTGTTCTAGCGGCACCTATAAATTGAATCTGCATATATCCTTGAAACTTTCAGTCAAATATAGAAGTAATCTGTATTTGCACAAAGATGAAAAACAAGATTTCTTTTAAGTTTAATCAAGAATTGTATTTTTACCCATTCAATGAAAAGGGAAGAAAACAATATCATCATGAGGCTGACGGCCTTATGGGCACTAAGCGAAAGTGGACTAGGGGGGGCCATGCATGCATTCAAAATTCCTTTTACTGGTTTCTTTCTTGGTGGTTTTGCCATTCTAATTGTTTGTTTGATTGCCTTTCATAGCACCTTTAAATGGAGAGCCATCATGCAAGCCACCTTATTGGTTATATTGATTAAAGCTACAGCCAGTCCCCAATCGCCACCTATGGCATATGTAGCAGTTGCGTTTCAGGGATTAATCGGTGCCATTTTCTTTTCAATCATACCTATCTTTCGCTTGGCTGCTGTGCTATTTGGAATGCTAGCATTATTTGAATCCGCTACACAGAAATTCTTACTGACCACGCTCATTTTTGGTAAATCCATTTGGGAGGCATTGGACCTGTTTTTTCAAGACATACTTAAAACGCTTTCATTATCCAGTGATATTTCATTCAGCTTTTGGTTGATACTAATATATACCTTGATTTACACACTATGGGGAATGCTATTAGGGTGGTGGGGAGCCTCATTGCCAGCCCAGTTAGAAAGAGAATCTGTTGAGATTATTGAAAAATATAGACACTTAGAAAAAGTAGCGGATATTGTTGAAAATCCAAGCAAAAAAAGAAAACATAAGGTTTGGGGGTTGCTCTTTGTCCTGCTATTCACATGTACAACATTTGTTTTACAAGGTAGCGGAAACAAGGCCTTTTACGCCATTGCAAGAACCATTGCGGCATTGCTCATTTTGTTTTTCATAGTTAGTCCTATCATTAAATGGCTTATGCAAAAATGGTTTGCCAAAGCAAAAAATGAAAAGCAACAAGCCATATCCCAATTGATGGACACCATCCCTGAACTGAGAAGCTATGTGAAACCTTCGATGCAAATGGCTAAAGAGAGCCATAAAGGCCTTATGGTATACAAGTCTTTTGTAATGAACTTGATTGTTATATCCCTTTATCATCAGCAAGATTGAAGTCTAAAAGCAAGATATTTATTCTGAGTCAGCCTGTGCAATCGGGCAAAACTACATTGCTTCAAAAATGGCTTCAAAACAAGGATGCAGCAGGTATTCTTACCCCTGATGTAAAAGGAAAAAGAGTCCTAATTGATATTGCAGAAAAGGCGACATATGAATTGGAGCTAAATGAAAATTCAGAAGGGATTAAGATTGGTAAATTTGTTTTTAGTTCTGATACATTGGAGTTAGCAAAATCCATTTTAAGAAAACAAAAAAACGCAGGTCATGATTGGCTTGTAGT